>JAGAOA010000109.1 GCA_017623955.1 Opitutales bacterium | reverse complement strand
GGTGGAGAGCATAATAAACGGACAGTCGGGATAAGCACCTTTCCAACCGTTGAAGCGAATGATAATTCGATGTACGGCGAAAAGAATATCGTGATACGGCTTTTGCAATGCCTGTGCTATTGTATAAAGTTCACGCTTATCCGAGCCGGAATTGTTCGTCTGCGACTTGCCCGGCACAGAGCCGACAAGGTTGGAGTGAACACGCATAGTAAAGCAGAACATATTCACAGCCTCTTGAATGTCCGTCGCCCAATCGCCACCTTCTTTGTCGTCATCAATCTTTGTGATTACCACATCGTGCTGCACATCGCCGTTGGGATTGACATAGAAAGTGGAGAACCACGCTTTGCCGGCGTTCTCTGCACCTGTCAAGAAGTCCAAGATTTGCTGTTTCTCCTTTACGATACGCTCCTGTTGCTTGCGTCGGTCGGTGATACCCTCTGCCTTGAAGATTGACTCCCAATACTTATTGGAAATTTCAATCTGATATTTTATCGGAGCAGTGTTTTTGAGTTTCGCTTCCTTTGCCATACCGATAAGTTGCTTGATATTATACCATTTCCCTTTGAACAGCGAAGCGTAATAAGGAATGGGATAATAAGTACTGTCGGGCGTAGGCACACGACTGACGATAGCAAATTTGCGTACTTTCGTCTTCTTCGCCAAACGAGCCTTTAGGTCGGCAAACGGAGAAACCGAGTCAAGCAGTTCAATTACCTCGATCTGCTCTCGGTTAGCGATATTGTTACGCCAATTTGCATACAGCACTTTGTCGATTTTGCCCTCATTGTTTGCAGGAGCAAAACGGCAGTAGCAAGCCTCTTTGCGAAGCAAGCGAACAATCTTTGTGCCGTCGGGATTGAGAATGATTACCGACACTACAAACCCGAAGTGTTTGAAATCTTGCGACACACCGAGGAAATAACTCGCCATGTCGTTGTCGAGGAAAAAATCCTCAATCTCACTCTTCACTCTTGGCTCTGCACTCTCCACTTTGTATTCCAATCCCGAACCATAGCACACTTCGGCATTAAAGATTTGGCAAGTGGAAAGCGTTTCGTCACTCTCAATGAGATTGAGAATGTCGAACGGCATTTGATTGTCGCCACCCCACGGCATATAAGCGGTGCGGTCGTCGATAATCGTAGGTACAATATCGCCTTGTTCCCGGAACACAGCCGAGCTATCCACTTGAAACGCTGCTCGTGCGTTCAGTGTTGGAATATTTTCCACGCTGTTAAATGATAAATTAAATTTTTCCATAGTATAAATTTGATTTGTTTTCGTTATTGTATCTCTCCACTCTCCACCCTTAACTCTCAACTTTATAGGAATACTTCCATACCATTGATACGAAAAATGCACACATCACGCACTTGGCGTATTTGGCGACTTTGAAGGAGTTTCATTCTGCGAACTCCTTTATAGAAATCATATCGAAGCGGAATACAATTATTCCAATGCTGTATTTGGCCGTCTTTCGTCCAAAGCGATATGTTTACCGGGTCGCCGGCTTGTAGCATTTTTCGGAGGGTACTTATGTGTATCGCATTCATAGCGTTTATTGTTTATCGTTTAATGTTTATAGGGATTTCTCTCCACACTAACCTCTCCACTCTCCACTAATCAAGTGTTAATCGAACACTTGATTATATGGTTCAGTGAATACACCATTTGCGTCAGAGCGGAACGACTTCTGCAAGTGCGGAGCGGTCTTCGCAAATTGCCAAGTGAACTTAACCTTGTTCAGTTCCTCATCGTTATCCGCTATCTCGCAATCGCTGTCGGAGATTATCACTTCCGGCAGTGTCTCTACATCGGTCGATGTGCCGAGCCTTACCGTGTGCGACATCAGCAACTGCTCCACCCAATACGCCTCCTCCGCTGTCAGCGAAGCAGTCTGCACCTCGCAGGTCTTATCCACCGTTTGGTCGTAGAACAAATGCCGTCCTTGCGACACCGCCATAGTGCGGTTTACCTTTGTCTTGGTGGTCGTGATAGCGTTGAAATACGCCGTTTCATCTACATTGAAGCAGTTGCGGAATGTGAACGACACTTCGGGCGTATTCTCCGTTGCATAGTAAGTGAAACTCCGGTTGTTATATTCTACTGTGTAGGATAACAACTTACTCGGTTTTGCACCTTGCAAACGCAAACGCAGATATATCGTATCATAACTCACTTGAATAGACGATACACCAATATCGTCGGTAGTTATGGTTCGCATAGTTATAGTTTTGTTGCCGATTTCTCCCTCCTCAGTTTCATAGACACAATGAAATTTAAGCGGACCGGTCTCCTGTCCGTGCAAAATGGAAATTGTCTCGATTGAGTGAGGCGGCACACGCTTTGCCGTCAAAGTGGTAAGGAAATTGTACGAGGCGAACACCCCGGCTTCGATGTCGAGCCGTAGTGAGCAGAACAGCGTATTAAGGTTGAAACTCCCCAGATTAGTGCCGTCGGCAGTGTTGTAATACACCGTGAAAGCGGTAAACACCTTGCCGTTGGCAATCATATAGTTCTCCAATACTTCGCCGATATTCACAATCTCCACCTTGCCGTCAAAGGCATAGAGCGAAGTGGTGAAAATCTCCGTTGTGCCGTCCTCGACGACAATCACAATCTTGTCTTGGTCGGTCTGAAGTTCAATCCCCTCAATCTGCGATGAGAACACAAAAATCGGTATTACGGTAATTAATGTTGTAGCCATAGTAAATAGATTTATTTACCACGAATTTACTGCCGATTATTTGCTTCCCAAAAGACACAATTTAAGGCAATCATTTCTGACTGCCTTAAATGAAGTGAGAGTGCAGTGATTATTTGCTATGCCAATGTGCAACGCGGATAATCTTTGTTGGCGTGATGCGATTGACTTTGATTGTATATTCCGGGAATATATCAATCAAATGGCAAAATCTACGATAGGCAGAAACCAAATCATCGCAACGCTCACGGCCACATTCGTAGCCGTTAGCGTCATTCTTGATGATTTCGTAGAATGGGAACTTACTTTCCATAAATCTTATGATTCTTTGTTTGGTGATAAAATTCTTTTCTTCCATTCGCCCATTACCAACTGCACGAGCAGGAAGTTATGACGATAGATTTGATTGTCGAGAATGAGATTACGCCAATTGTCGTATTTCTCCATGATTTCTTTTACTTTGAATGACGCTTCAAAAAGTTCGTCAAGTTCTTCTTTTGTGAATTTAGATAAGTCCATAATCTTTGATTTTATATTGTGTATGATTCAAATGTTTTATTGTCGATAACTGCAATGCGTAATGTGTAGGGAGTGCTGAAATTTTCGCGTACTATCTTCACGAACTCTTCATCATCACGCCAGCAAAACCATAGTGCTTTTCTCATTGCATCTACATCGTCTTTGGCTTCTATTCGCCACCAACTTGATTTTGTGTAAACTTTGTATTCGTTCATTGTTCTGTGATTTTATTGTGAAACAATAGCCACAAAGGGCAAAAGAGGCTTACGCCTCCTTTGCTGCTTCGGCTTTAAGCATTTGATAATCTTTGTTGAAAATTTCGGCATCGTGATTTTTCTTGAGGAACATCATATATCGGATAGCCGATTTAGCTGTTTTGCAACCACAGCCCACATTGTCTTCGGGCTTCACGCCACGGAAGTAAACATACCAACGACCGAATGAGGGCTTTACGCAGATGAGCTTCTTTTTAGATACCACTTCGGAATTTTCCGATTCCACCACTGCCACTTCTTGTACTTGAACTTCAACTTGTGGCTCGGCTTTTGCCTTGCGAGAGCTTTTCTTGTTAGCTACTTTAACTTCTGAATTTGCAACTGTCTTTGACATAACTTTTAAGATTTTGAGATTAAAAACTGTTCGCTGAAAGCGATTAAAATTTACGAGCAAATCAAGGCGTGCGTCAAGTGGAGATTAGGCACAAGGATTTACTGCAAACAATACTCTCTGCAAGAGGAAGATTTTTCAGGAAACGCGTCTTGTCCTTTTGCCCGGAACGGCACGCTAACTTCGCTCGGTGAATTTCTTATATCGCATCAGCCAAGAGCAGTTTATCAAAATCGGTCATAAAAAGTTAGTGTTGCAATCAGAGAGTTAAAAGTGAAAAGGTACAAGTGAAAAGCGAAGCGGAGAGCCGAGAGTGGAGCGTGAAGTGTGGCGAAAAGTGGTGTAATCGAGATTAGAAAATTCGTGGTATCGGAAGCGATGTAAAGCAATCATCGGTGTGGTATTACGACCGAAAGCGTATGAGCCGACAATGGGTTGTGGGCAGATCAGCACGGCAGTTCCGATATGTACCCCAAGAAAGCGATGCCGAAATACAAAGATGAAAGTTTAGAGCCGAGAGTGAAGTGTGGAGAGTGGTTTTGTGGCGAAAATCTACAATGAACACAAAGTGCAAAATTGGTGGCAGAATAGAGCGACGATAGATGCGAGGCAAGCACTATTGCGGAGTGATGAATGGAGTTTCGGGGATAAGCGAAAATGCGACCTACACAGCATAGCAGTCAGACTATAAACAATCATACACTATAAACGAACTTATCTACAAAAGAAGATCTTGATTTTGGAGCGACCAAAGTAGAAGTGGAGTTACGACTTTGGCAGTGGTAATCTCACGATAACGAAATCCGTCACCGGTTATTCGGTTTTGGAATGAAAAGAACACCAATCAAAGGGAATGGAAAAGAAAAACTCCCAATCAGCAAGCACTTCTGGAGCGACCCAATTTCGCTCAATATCTTGCCGAGTGGGAGTTGCCTCACCGACGCTAATCATTAAGAATGACGCAGATTTTGGATTTGGCATTTATTTGAGTGCAAAGGTAATACAAATATTGCAGACAAGAAAAAGGCACTTGCCGGAGCAAGCACCTTTGAGAAGGTGTGAAAATCTGACTTTTACATCAGATAGACATACATTGTATAAATGTCGCCGGAGAATAATTGTTCAGCTTTTTCAGCTGCTTCTTCATCATTGCGAGCTTCGACTTCGTAAGAGTAAACTTCATTGTCAAAATCCTCGATGTCCACTTGGTAAAACTTCATCGCATTTTTGATGTAGTGAGTACGATAGTTAACTGAATTGTTATTTGAACCGAGATTCATTGCCGATGTTTGAACTGAATGTGTCATATTATTTTACGATTTAATGATTTAACAATAATGTGCTTTCGCACTTGATTTTTACGCGCAACCAAGTGGGTATGCAAGTTCGCAGGCTTCAGCCGTCAAACATCAAGGATTACGCTACGCGTGAATTTCGGCTGCTCTCGGCATAGCCGGAGCAAGCTCCGCTCTGCACTCGCTGGCACGAAATTTATCGCAGAAAAATACTACCCTCCGGGCGTGGAGATTTTTTAGTGGAACTTGCCTCGTCCTTGTGTAGAGAACGATACCCGAACTTTGCGTAGTTAAATATCATAGTGTGACGAAAAGCGACAGCCATTGTATCAATAAATCAGACTGTAAAATAAGACACAGTAATGGGAACATCGAGCAGTAAAGGATTGCCAACAATACAAAATAAAACCACTCGGCTCGCCATAAAAGCGAAGAACCAAGTGGTCTAATATGGGGATAAAATGATGTTTACCGAAGTCGGTTGCGACCAAGAAGAACAGCCATGCCGACATTCAACGGCACATCAATGTATGTGCTATCTGATAAATTTGGCAATATTTAAGATTAAGCAAGTATAGTTCCGTAAAAATTTATGGTATGGATAAATAATTCTACTTTAAATTATTATCTTTGCAAAAAAGATTATTATGAGTACAAAGTTGACAGAAAAAGACAAACAAAAAATAATACAAATTTTAAATAGTAGGATTCCTAATTTAGAATGCCCTATGTGTAAAAACAAGAATTTTATAATTTTAGATGGGTATTTTAATGACACCATTGCTAATGAATTAAAAGTAATAGCCATAGGAGGTACGACAATTCCAAGTATTGGAATTGTATGCGGAAAATGTGGTTTTATAAGTCGCCATGCATTAGGAATTTTTGGATTATTAAAGGAAGAAGAAAATGGCGAAAAACAAACCAAATAAACAAGTAAATACTCAAAAGCATAATATCAATTTGAGTAGTGATATAGGTAATCAATTAACAATACACAAGAATATTGAACAAGAAATTGTTATTGTTAACATTGATAAGGTACGATTGATACTAAATGAGCATAATAGCAATATAAAAAAACGACTTGATTGGATTAATCCGTTGGCCTTATTTTTGGCTATATTAACAGCTAATTTAACTGCAGACTTCAAAGACTTTTGGGGAATACCAGCACCTACATGGGATGCGATATTTATTTTATTAGGTTTTGCGTCTGGAATTTATTTATTTTACGCATTTTGCAGTTGCTTTTCAAGGAAATCTACTATAGATGACGTTATTGAAAAATTAAAACAACATACAGAACATTAATCAAATTGTAAGAGGTACTGACTTTTAGATAGTACCTCTTCTTGTTCTACTTCAACAATTTAGTCATCTTGTCGATGCAACGCTTCTTTTGTTCAAGGTTTGGGTGAACATATAAGTTTAGGGTTGTGCTTATATTAGCGTGTCCCAAAATCACGCTCACCGTTTTATAATCGCATTGACTTTCAATGCAGCGTGTAGCGAAACTATGTCGCAAACCATGAAATTTCAAAAGAGGAATTTTGAGGTTTTGCAAAACCGATTTATAATAGTTGCGATATGTTCTTGGTTCGGTAGGCTTACTTTCGTTGGTAAGCACAAAGAAAGTGTCATTAACAACTTTCTTCAAAGGTTTTATCACTTTTATTAGTTCCTTTGAAAGTGGTATTTCTCTAATTGAGTTTTGCGTTTTGGGTGTTGAAATGATCAATTCTGTTCGTCGTTCTCCATTTTCAATAATGTAAATGCGTTCAATGGTTCGTCTTACATTGATTATGCCTTGTGTTATATCAATATCTTCCCATTTCAAGGCACAAACTTCGCCGATACGCATTCCTGTGTGTAGGCAAAGCAAAATACCAAGATTACGAAATGTGAAATTCTCTGTAACAAATTTGATTAATTTACGGTGATTGGCAATACTCAATACTTCAATCCCGGTTCGTTCTTGCAAGATTGGGTATTTAATATCCCATTCGCGATGTTCCATTGCTCCAAGTTTCACACCAAAACGATAGACCATTTTCAGCACAATCATAAAATCTTTTACTGTTTTTTGACTTAGTCCTGCATTCAGTTTGTCAAAAACAAACGCTTGCACATTTGATTCTTCGATTGCGTTTGTCTTGTCGCCAAAAGCCGGTAAAAGGTGATTTTCAAGAATGATTGCATAAGCTGAAATGGTTGAAAGTTTTACATACTTTCGTTTCTCCTCTTTCCATAGAGAGGAAATTTCTCTAAATGATTTTATTTCCGTCATATTGTAAATGTTTATAGTACATTTATAATTTACGGATTGGAAGTCCTTGATTTTTCGAGTAAGCGAGAGCAAAACGAAATTCATTTCGATTATGCCGAGCGTGAGAAAATTCAAGGTTTGAAAAACCTTAATGTACCCAATAAAGGAAACGCTCCTAAAATTCGTTTTCCGGAGTTTACGAGTAGTTGGAAGAAGGTAAGGCTGAAAGACGAATGTTCCTTTTTCTCTGGAGGGACACCAACATCTACTGTTAAAGAATACTATGACGGGGATATTCCATTTATCCGCTCTGGCGAAATTAATTCAGATATCACAGAACTTTATATTTCAGAAGAAGGATTAAATAATTCTTCTGCGAAGTATGTTGAACAAGGAGATTTGCTTCTTGCTTTGTATGGAGCAACAAGTGGAATGATAGGTATATCAAAAATAAAAGGAGCAATAAACCAAGCTATTTTATGTATTAGAACATCAAATAATAAAGTTTTTCTTAAATCTGTTTGGGAAAAGCATGTCAAACAAATCTTACAAGCATATTTACAAGGCGGTCAAGGAAATTTATCGGCAGACATCGTAAAAAAATTACAGTTTAATATACCAACTAAAGAGGAACAAGAGAAAATATGTAATTTTATTACCTTGATAGAACAACGCATTGCTACTCAAAACAAGATAATTTAGGATTTGAAAAAACTAAAGGTCGCAATTCGAGATAAACAATTAAATATAATTCGCAAGCAATATGGATTAAATACACAAGTCTCGGAATTACTCGATTATGAACAACCCTCAAAATATATCGTTTCTAATACAGAATACTTAGATGATGACAATCTGATTCCTGTATTAACTGCCAATAAAGCGTTTATACTTGGATATACAGATGAGCAATTTGGTATTTATGATAAAGGTCAATGTATTATCCTTGATGACTTTACTCTTGATTGCAAACTGGTTAATTTTGCATTTAAGATTAAATCATCTGCAATCAAAATACTTACGCCTAAAAATGGAATATCATTAATATATGTATATGAATATCTTAATCACATGGATTTAGAGACATCTTAACATAAACGACACTATATTTCAGAAATAGAACCTATGCTTATTGCATATCCTGACGATAATAATATTGTTAACTCGTTTTGTAATTTAATGGAGATATACGATAAAAAAATAGAG
>JAGAOA010000013.1 GCA_017623955.1 Opitutales bacterium | reverse complement strand
TCATTACAAATGAGTACGGACTCAACACAATGGTTTACCCAAGAAGCAGAATGCGTGATTTGATGAAAGCAAATGCACTACCAAAGAAGTCGATTCCACGCTCGAAGTACGAAGGCAATGCACATCTTGAATGGGCATACGCTTGTAAGGAAGGTAAGAATCCTCCAGGAAACTTCGATTATGCAGCACCATTCACAGAAATGTGCTTGCTCTCGATGATTTCAATCAACTTCCCAAATCAAGAGTTGGCATACAGCCCACGCAAAATGGAATTCATCAACTGCCCAGAAGCAAACGCACATATCCGCAGTTTGTACGACTACAGAAGCGAGTTCCTCCCATCAAAAGTTATGTTGTAATACACAACACAACCCACAAAAAATGCGATGTAATTTTACATCGCATTTTTTTGTTTTTATCAGTTAAGAAAAGTTATCTTGTAAACTTAGTTCTTCGCAACTTCGATTATTTCATAGAATACAGACGGCTCTTTTTCAAGCTTTGCAGTATCGAGCTCAATTTTCATCACTCCGTTTTCTACTGGGAATTCGAGCTTCTGCAAACGTTCGCCCAACATATTGAGAGCGTAAACTTCAAACTGTTTTGATGGGTCGAGCTTGAGTTCAGCAGAAAGTTTTATTGTGCGAACAAGCACAGGCAAACCACCTTTATCTTTTATTATACTTCTATCTGCGCTGACTTTAAAGCCACTCGAGATATTGTCGGTGTTGACAATCATTACAAGCTTACCACTCTTTGCAATTTCATTGCCGTCCATTGAACATATCGCAACTGCCGACGGCACATCAACCGACTTTACAACAAGATTTCCAACTTTCTCATTTTTGTTTGCAGGCTTTAACGAAACAGCTTCTGTTCGAGGTGTACATACCTTTACAAAGCCCTCTTTCAATCGCATTTCTATTTCGCCTGTGTCGGTTTGGAAGACTCCATTTTTTGTGTCGGAAATATTTTCCTTTGGCAAAATCTGTTTTTCGCGAAGTATTTTTTCGACATCATAAATTTTCATCTTTGAATCAACCCCAGGGAATTTTGGATGTTCCCTATTTGAGTACATCACAACACCACCGCATCCGTCTGGTTGGAAAACTATATCAGCTGGTTTTGCCTTTGGCATTGGCTTCGAAAGTCCCGTAAAACGTGGACCAAAACCAGTCAAGAAAGCAGTCTTAGCCTGTTCAAACGCCATACAACGACCAGAATATTTTGAATTTTTCATATAGTCTTCGCTAAATTCAACTTCAACCCTGTGTTTTGCTGGTGTTACGTCGCCACGGAAGAACAAGCAATAGTTGAGGAATTCATTTGCACGGAACACTGGTGAATTATACACACCAAAATTGCAAAGCCCTATGTTGCGTTTGTATGGTGGATATATCGCCATATCGTGAACTGTGAGCATATCATAATCATGGAACCCTGCATATGCTGGATAAAATACCCCTGCTTGATGCTTATATGGATTCCAGTGGCGATGTTGGAATTCTGTAATTGCAAAAGGCATACCTGCAACACGCTTCATAACTCCATACAAGAACCAGTGTCCGAAAAGCTCCTCTG
>JAGAOA010000012.1 GCA_017623955.1 Opitutales bacterium | reverse complement strand
TACTTTTAGATAACTCAATAAAATCGTATACGAGCCATAATGAAATAGCTGTTCTAACCTTATCTGGTGGTGCAGATGTTAGCTCTATTACATTTTTGCCATCTTTAAAATCTTCTATTTTTATAGGCAAAACAAATGGTTGGCTAGGAGAGTTTTTAGCTCCTTGGTGATAAGCCAATGTTCCTTGATGTTTTCGAGCTCCCTTTTGACGATAAAAATCAATCTTTTTTGTGAGAAATTTTCCATTCAAGCTTATGTTTAAGCCCATAGGAACTATTGGACTGGTATCGGCAAGACCGATTTTTAAATAGAGTTGCTTTGCTTTTGTTTGGGGCTTGTTAAATTCTATTTTGAATGTTGTGGGAGCGTTTTTTCTGCCATCCCAAGCACAGTTATATATGGGGTGGATAAAGCTCCAATCTTTATCTTTAGATTTACCAACTACGAATGTTGGTGGGTTTTTAAAAAACTCGTACGTTTTATCTAAATTTCTATATTTTCTTGGACCGATATTAGTATGTATAAAATAGGAATCGTCTAAGCCTCTAAAGAATTTAAATTCGCCTGCACATCCATCTGGTTTGCCGATAGAAAATATTGTGTTTTTATCTTTGGCAACTAACGACAACGGCATTAGCAGAAATGCCAACACAAATGTAAAAATTTTTTTCATAAATAAATCTCCCCTTTTATTTCTAAGTATATTTTTTTGTTAGATATAAAAAAGTCAATATAAATAAAACATTACGTGAAGGTCAAAAAATAATCTTGAATGTCTATGATTGTTTATCTACTCTTAATAACAAAACCATTCTTAAAAAGATAAACACCATGAAAAAAATAATAACATTAATAATATCATTACTATCAGTATTCGTGTTGAGTGCATGCTCTACAAATTCAGTTAATTCTGTCGATTGTCAAAAAAACAAGTGCTGTGCAAAAAAAGTAACAAAGCCTCGTAAAATAGGGGTTCAGATGTTTACTTTTCGCAAATTTACGTTTGAAGAATCTGTGCCAATGCTCACAAAAAATGGAATTTATGGCTTGGGGATTACTGCTGGGCAAAATCTTACAAAAAAGTATCCTAAATTACGTTTTGGACCTCACATGAATGCAGAGCAACGCAAATGGTTTAAAGATTTTGTGAAAGCAAACAAGTGTGAAGTTGTAAGTTTTGGTGTTACAAATCCAACAACTGAAGAACAAATTAAAGAACTTTGCGTATTTGCAAAAGATATGGGTGTTCCTATTATACTTACAGAATGCAAGCCTCATTTGATGCCTGTTTGGGATAAATATTGTCAGGAATACGGTATCAAGATGGCTGTTCACAATCATGCAGCGAATTCTCGCAACAATTACTATAACCCTATAACTGTTCGCAATATGGTTGCTCCATATAAAAATGTTGGAGCATGCCCAGACAATGGTCATTGGTCGCGTTCTGGTATTGATTCTGTTTGGGGATTTAAGATTTTAGAGGGCGAGACGATGATTATTCATTTAAAAGATCAACTTGAATTTGGCAACGTAAAAAATCAACCAGTACCATTTGGAACTGGTGCATTAGATATGAAAGCTATCTTAGCTGAATTGGATAGACAAGGATTTGATGGTTATTTCTTGATTGAATATGAGGCTAAGTGGGACAACAATTTACCCGAAGTTGTAGAATGTGCAAACTACTTAAAAAATAATTAAAAATGAAAAAAGATTCCGCTATATTTACAAGACGTTCGATTAGAGCTTACGATGCATCGAAAAGAGTTTCAAGAGAACAACTAATTGATTTGCTCGATGCTGGTATGCATGCACCGAGTGCAATGAATGCTCAACCATGGGAATTCCTTGTTGCAACAGACGAAACCGCAATAAATACAATAATGGCGTCGCATCCATATTGTTCTTCTTTGAAAGATGCGAGAGCTGCAATTATTGTTTGTGGAAATCTTGATAAAGAATTTAAAACGCCTTGTGGCGGGTATTATCAATATGATTGTTCAGCGGCTACGCAAAATATTCTTCTTCGTGCAAAGGAATTGGGTTTGGGTACTTGCTGGTGTGGAGTTGCTCCTGAGGTGGAACGTATGCAAGCGTTCAGAGATTCCCTTGGTATACCTAGCAATGTAGAACCTATGGCGTTGATTATTGTTGGATATGCAGATGAAGATCCTCAATTAGAAGAGCCTCGCTTTGACGAAAGAAAAATTCATTGGCAGAAGTGGTAAATTTTTATATGGCAAAAAAAACTCAAACAAAAAAATCTGCAAAAGCTACAACTATTCAACCTTCTGTTGTATATTATTCAGATTTACGTGCAAAACTAGGTATATCGTTACCTCAAAAACTTGCACGTTTGATGAAGGCGGCAGGCTTTGAAAATATCGACTTTGACGGCAAGTTTACTGCGGTAAAAATTCACTTTGGTGAACCTGGTAATTTAGCGTTCTTACGCCCGAATTGGGCAAAAGTAGTTTGCGATTATGTTAAGAAATTAGGCGGAAAACCTTTTCTTACTGACTGCAACACTCTATATGTAGGCGGTAGAAAAAATGCACTAGACCATTTAGATAGCGCATATGAGAATGGGTTTAATCCATTTTGTACGGGTGTTCATACCATTATTGCTGATGGTCTTAAAGGAACGGAAGAAACTCTCGTAAAGGTAAAAGGTGGCAAGTATGTGAAAGAAGCAAAAATTGGTTCGGCTATAATGTCTGCCGATATTATAATTTCGCTCAACCACTTTAAAGGTCACGAATGCACTGGCTTTGGCGGAGCTTTAAAAAATCTCGGTATGG
>JAGAOA010000108.1 GCA_017623955.1 Opitutales bacterium | reverse complement strand
ACATCGTATTCTGCACCAGTGTTTGACGGACATTTTTTTACATCAGGATTTCTAACACCATTACATGCACACAATGCAATAGATAACAATATATACGCATTGCAGATTAAATTCTTTATTGAATTTATTTTCATATCTTATCCTTTATTTTTTATTAAACGGAAATCTTTTGCAGGAATTTCAACATTGTTATACATATAAGCTTTATTGCTTTTATTAACTACAATTTTCTCGCCACTTGCATACGAGACAACAAAAACATTCTTTGCCACTTCCTTATGCGACAACATTTCTTCAACCATTAGATGACGTAGTTTTACAAACTGATCATACGCTTTTTTTATATCTGCCATATTGCGTTTATTTACCATATAGAATATTGGACGTGCTCCAAATTCAACAAGCGTTAAATTGTTTTCTTGAGAAACTACTTGTTGGGTAATTTTATCGGCATTATGCAAAACAATATCGTGATAAACGAGCTCCCAAAACGGAACAAACTTATCGACAAACTTCATCGAAGGATTTTTATTGACATATTTAGAAAGCATCTGAGCCGAAACATAATTTATGTAATCAACTTTATCGATAATATGATCATAACCACACTCCGATGAAAAACCACCAAATAAATCTCTACACAACTTAGCAATTTTATTTTGAATTTTTGCAACATCTTTTCTTGTGCCAAAATGTTTAGGATCGCAACATCTATAAGGATACACTGCTGTAAAAACATCAATATAATGCGAACCTTTAAAACCTATATCTGCAATTTTCTTTAAATCATTTTTTATTATTTTATCATACGCACTAACAAGACACAAATTGTAGGCTTTTCCACCCGTCCACGCGCCATTAGTTTCAAGTTTATCATCGGGAGTTTTGCAAATAAAATCAGTAGACCAATCGGGAGAACAAGTAAAAGCATCGGTGTAATTACTATGCCCATCCATGATAAAGCCAAGCTCCTGCCCTGCCTTGATTAACCGTTTAAGAGCATCTTCTCCCCCAGCTTCTTTACATATAGGAAAAGATGTTGGACATCGACCATCGCCTCCACCTGTTTGATAGCCACTAATACAAACACAGATATCATCCATGCCTAACAATTTCACCTCTTTCAAAACGGGAATCGCATGCAAAAATTTCCAGCCTTCAACTGGGTATTCTTCACGCAAGGCTTTTACACCATACTTTTCGTCAACAAAAGGTTTTGTGCCGTATGGATAAAAATCTACGCTATCTTTTTTTCTATCGAATTTCTTACTCGCAAAACCGATTCGCACCGGAACAGACTTTGCCATTTTCTCGAGATGCGGTTGAGTTTTAAAACGCTCTTTCAATGGCTTTATGCGTTTGTTTTTTGTAAAGCGATGTTTGCGATAAGCTTTTGCCATTTCGTTGTAATCTGCGTTTTGAGGCAAGGTATAATAAGTAATTGTTATATCTTCGTAAGGAGCTACTCCGATATCAGCAATATGCCAACGCGGATACATTCGATACATTCCACCTGCTACTTCAACATTTACATTGAACTCGAAACGCATACCGTCAATTATGCCAATGAAAGTTTCTTTAGGTGTTTTCATTGCGTAGTACGGCAAATACATATATTGTTTTAGAGTTCTATATGCACCATTGTCTTTATTGAAAAAGCCGACCTCTCCACGATTTAAAATCCAAAAGCCCGCATCGCCCTTTTGAGCAATCGCGTTATCGGCGAACACATCTAAATATCTACAATCGGCTGGAATGCTTTTTTTAGAAATTTTTAAGCGTTTTATAGTTGAGCTTATTTTTTCAACGGGAACTTCTGTTGAAACTTCACGACCATCTTTTAAGATAAATCGGAGATTTACAGAGTCGATTGCACAAAGCAAATGGCATGCAAAAAATATTTCAAAAAAGATACAAATTTTGAAGAAGTTTACTGCATGCCTTATCATGATAAAATTGATGTTATCTACTTTTTATAAGTCTGAAATCCTTTGCTGGCACTTCAACGCCATTGTATGAATAAGACGATGTCGTTTTATTAACTACAATCTTTTCACCATTTGCGTATGTGATAACCGCAACATCTTTTGCAACTTCTTTATGCGACAACATCTCCTCAAGCATAAGGTGGCGAAGTTTAACAAACTGATCGTACGCCTTCTTAATACCAGTCATATTGTGTTTGCCAACTGAATAGAAAATCGGACGTCCACCAAATTCAACAAGTGTCAAATTGTTATCTTGCGTGAGAACTTCTTGGGTGATTTTATCGGTATTATGCAAGACGATGTCGTGATAAACCAATTCCCAGAATGGAACAAATTTGTCGATAAATTCCATACTTGGACTCTTGTAAACATACTTAGCACGCATAGGTGCTGTCACATAATTAATGTAATCGACTTTATCTATGATATGGTCGAAACCACACTCTGAAGCAAAACCTCCAAAAAGTTTTCTGCACTGACGTGCAATTTTATTTTGAATTTTTGCAACATCTTTGCGAGTTCCAAAATGTTTTGGATCATAACAACGATATGGATAAACTGCTGTAAAAACATCGATATAGTGAGCACCTCTAAAACCTAATGCCGCAATTTTTTCTAAATCATTTTTTATATATTTTTCATAAGCATTGATAAGGCACAAATTATATGCCCTGCCCCCGCTCCAAGCTCCATTCAACTCTAGCTTACCATCGGGAGATTTACTAATATTATCGGGCGACCAATCAGGCGAACAAGTGAAGGCATCGGTATAATTGCTATGACCATCCATTATGTAGCCCATATCCTGACCAGCTTTGATTAACTGTTTTAGGGCTTCCTCGCCACCAGCTTCCTCACAAATTGGAAAGGTTGTTGGACAACGTCCGTCGTAACCACCATTTTGAAAACCATTTACACACACTGCAATATCATCCATTCCTAAAGACTTCATCTCTTGAAGAACCTTTATACCATTTGTGAAATTCCAAGCACGAACAGGATTTTCCTCGCGCTCTGCTTTTATTTCATATTTTTCATCAGCCCATGGCTTTGTTCCACGTTGATAAAAATTAACGCTATCGTTTTTTCTATCGAATCTCTTACTTGCAAAACCTATTCGCACTGGAACCGACTTCGCCATTTTTTCGAGATATGGCTGAGTCTTAAAACGCTCTTTCAATGGTTTTATACGCTTATTCTTCGCAAAACGATGTTTGCGATAAGCCTTTGCCATTTCATTATAATCTGCGTTTTGAGGCAAGGTATAATAAGTAATTGTTATATCTTCGTAAGGAGCTACTCCGATATCAGCAATATGCCAACGCGGATACATTCGATACATTCCACCTGCTACTTCAACATTTACATT
>JAGAOA010000107.1 GCA_017623955.1 Opitutales bacterium | reverse complement strand
ATATAACTATTTACTTCGGTTGCCATTGCAGCTCCTACAAACAGTGCAAGTGCTGAAGTTATTATTATTGTTTTTTTCATAAGTTCTTAAATAAAAAATATTAAATTTTTGTAATAAACGTTGGTACTAGCATATAGTATTACAAATACTCATTGCAAGTAAAATTTTCTTTTTTTTTCATAATACCTTTAAAATTAAATGGTTAGAGGATATTTTCAATTTATGATAGATTTATTATTTTTACCTTTTAAATAACTCAAGTTTTCTATCATGTTAAATACCAATATATTACAAAAACAAGATGCAATGAGTATTTGTAATACTATATGCTTTTAGCGATTTATTACAAAGGATTAATATTTCTACTTAAAAACTTATGAAAAAGATAATATTAACAACATCATTGTTTGCATTGTTTACAGGTGCAGTAATGGCATCAGAGGTAAAAACGCTCGAATCACAGTCGAACGTGGAAATCACACAGGAGAGTTCAGCTCATGGGAGTGTAGCTGGAAGTTTTAAGTCCCAGTCAGTATTGATGGATGGTATTTCCTACAAGGATATATCTGTTTCTTTGGATAGTGATGATAATGCAAAGACTACTCAGTTGCATGGTGGTATAACACGCATAACAGACGGAACGCTTACTGTTAATAATACAATATTTAAAGACATAAATATGCACAGCCAATATCAAGTTCAAGGTGGTGCTATTTATGTAAATGGTGTTGGAGCAAAGGCGGTAATAACCGGTTCGACATTTGATTCTATCACTTCTTCAGTAGGAGATTATACACCTCCTAAACCTTCTGATGCTCTTCCTTTTGCAATGGGAAGTGCTATTATCAATTGGCAGGGTGATTTGAGTGTTTCCGATACTGATTTTAATAACAACAAGGTTGTCGCAAATAAAGCTGAACATTCTGCAGAAGGCGGTGCTATTTACCTTATGATGACGGGTAAGCCAGGAACGCATCATACCGAAGGTGAAAAGGTAAGCTTTACAAATGTAAAATTTACAAAAAACAGTGCTGTAAGTGTTGCGAATAACAACGAACATTCTGCAGGTGGAGCTATAATTGTTCAAGGTAGATATGACGGTGTTTATGATTCAACTAGATCACTGACATTTACCGATACAGTATTCCAAAACAATCAAGCCGGCTGGGGTGGTGCTATTTATAGCGACACTCAGTCCATGACATTTAATGTATCTGCAGGGAAAGAGTTGGCATATACAGGTAATAAAAGTCTTGATGGAGACAATGCAGGTGGCTTTATATATATGGATGTTCATTCACCAGATGGTGGTGCAACCTATAAAGATGTTTTTGCTACATTTAATATTGCAGAGAACGCAAAGCTTACAATTGGAGATGGAACAGTTGGATTCGACTCTATAGCTTCAAGTAATAATCACGCAACAATCAACAAAACAGGAGTAGGCTCATTGGTTGTAAATTCTTCAATGGAATACTTCACAGGCACATTGAACGTTAATGCAGGCACTATGGAAGCAAACAATGGCTTGGGTGCAGATAAAACATTTGTCAAGAAAGGTGCAACATTAAGCGTTGATGGTTTTGTTGCTGAAAATAAGACTGTTCTTAAGACCGATAACGGCAATATCGAAGGAGGTTTTATTAACACAAAAGGTACTACAACCTGGGATAATGCTACTGTAAAGAACAACACAGTATCAATCTCAATAAGTAATGATAATGACAAAGGCATCATTGGTGGAGGTATTGCAAGAATTGATGGTGGTGGTGAAATGACAGTAAATAATGCGGTTGTTTCAGATAACAATACATCTGTTTCTGCAAAAGTTGATTCTGCTGTACATGGTAGTTTGTTTTATGCTTTTTCAGATGCAAAACTTAATATAAATAATTCTGTGTTTGAGAATAACACAGCGTCGTCAACGTACAATACGCAAGGTGGTGTTGTTTCTGCGAACGGGAAGGTTTCATTGAATGTAAATGATTCTATATTCAAAAACAATATTGCTCTTCAAAATGGGACAGCATCTACGGTAAATCCCGGGTTCGATACAGCACAAGGTGGTGTTGCAAATATTTTTGCAGTAACAGGAGATGTAGTGTTCACAAATGTAACATTTGAAGGGAATAAAGCTAAGAGTACAGATACTACTGCAATGGGTGGTGCTGCATATATATATAATTCTAATGTTACTTTTAATGATGTAAATATTTCAAATAATTCTGCAAATGGTAAAGTTTCATATAGTGGTGCTATCCATATGACAGGTACATCTGAGGTCACATTTAATGTTGTCGATAAGGATGGTTTGTTTGTCGGTAATTATGCTGGTGACAGCGATGAAAATGGAGGCTTAATGAAGCTCAATAAGTCTACTGTAAAAGTAAACTTCAATATTGCCGATAAGAAGACTCTTACAGTTGGAAATGGCACAGCAGGCTATGACTCGATTGCTGGGGCAGATGGTTCAACAATCAACAAAACAGGTGCTGGCTCAGTAGTTGTAAATTCTTCGATGGAATACTTTACAGGTACATTGAATGTTAACGCTGGCACAATGGATGCTAATAATGGCTTGGGTGCAAAGGCAGTAAATATCGCAAGTGGTGCAACATTGAATGTCGGGTTGACATCAACATCGCTTACATCTGCAACAGTTGTAAATGACGGTATTCTTGGCTTGAAGCGTGGCACACTTGCCGATGGCGACACTCTCACAATTTCGTCTTATTCGGGCGAAGGTACAGTAAACGCATTCGGTGGCTCGTTTGCAAATGGAGTTTTCACTGCTGGTAAATCTGCTGAATTTACAAATAATGTAATAACAGTGGGTAGTGCTGAAAACGATGTTCAAACAGTGTCGTTTGTCGGTGCTGATAATAACAAGTTGGTGTTAGACTTCAATGTCTCTGGCAAAGAAACAATGACTGTAAATAACATTACGGAAGTTTCTGAAGCTGAAAATATCGTAGGCGATTTTATCACTGGTTTCTCGGTTGACGCAACATATAATGGCGATTTGAGCGTAGTGTTGTCGGCATACGTTGGCGATATCAGCAATCCAGCAAACTTGGTCGCATGGCATAAAGCAGACGGTAGCAATATTTGGACAAAACTCGATGGCGAAGTTGAATACGACGCATCTACAGGTTTTGCAAGTATCTTTGTAGAAGGCTTTAGCTCATACGCATTCAGTCAAGTTCCAGAGCCAAGCACATACGCTATGATTTTCGGTGCTATTGCTTTAGGTTTTGTAGCATATCGCAGAAGAAAGTAATAAGCTTTTCATAATATACAAGAAGCCGTTTGCGATACCAAACGGCTTTTTTGTTTATAATTAAAATAGGATTTTAATAAAATTCAATTTTGAGAGCATATCGGCGGGAATATCGTCAATAAGTTTTTTATTTTCACTCTTAGATAATCTTTTTCTTTTCCCTCAAAAAAAGCACAAAAAAAGCTTCAAAATTGAAGCTTTTTTTAGGTTTTTTGCTCGTTTTTTGGCTATTTTTCTTGCTTTTCGTACGATTTCATCGCGATTTTATCGCGGAAACATGTCAAGAAGAATACCAAAAGTATTATTGCCATAATAGACACAACTGTATATACCTCTTCCCAGTCTGTCACATTATTTTCTGTACAGAAGTAGATTAATGCGCGCATCAAATAAGCTCCTAAGAGAAGTCCGAAGCCCTCTGTAATACAGAAGAACAGTCCTTGAGCTTGCGAACGCAATTCTTTTGGAGATTTTCTATCCATATAAATTTGCGCACTTACCAAGAAACATCCGAATATTGGCCCCTGCATAACTATTGCACCCCACAACAAGTCTGGATGCTCTGGTGTTGTAAAACGGAAACAAATATAACGTATTGCTAATGCCAACAATTCCAATGCCATTGTATATTTCAAGCCTATGGCTCTAATTACAAAGGGCAACGCAAACAAGCAACAAACTTCGATTATTTGTCCAACATTTGCGGTTGCAACAATCATCTTTACTCCCACGTGATTGAGGAATTCCGACATATACAAAAAGTACATTGAATACACAAATGTACGACAAAATGTACTTATCATAAATACACGCAAATTGCCATCTTTTAACATTTCTAATGAACGCAATCCGAATGTATCTACAAGAGACATTGGCATTCCTTTAGCTGGCGGTGGTGTTGCAGGTAATGTAAAGCCGAACAAACTTGCAAACAACGCTACTGCTGAACCACAATACAATGTTATGTTTGTTCCATCTATATGTGTATCAAATACTTTTAATGCTGTTATTGAAAATATTGCTGCACTTACCCAACCAGCCGTTCCGCACAAGCGTACCCACGGAAAATAATTTGGGTCGGAGTGGGTCATTGCAATAGATGAGGTCATACCCCACGTTGGCATATATGCACACATTGCCAAGAATATAGATATGAAAATCAACATATTTCTATTGTCGCCCAAAAATTCGCAATTACTGAAATATGCTGCCATACACAAGAATATAGCTACCAACATATTCAACATCGACAAAACGCGTTCGCCATTTATAAATCTATCGGCAATCATTCCAACTAGCGGAGATATTAGCGACCCCCACCCCAATGTGGCGGTTATTGTTGCAATCATAAAATCGCCCATCTTCATATTCTTGAGGAACAATGACAACGGTTCGAAAAACGACGCCATAAGCATATATTGCAAAAACATCATTACACCTAGACGTACATATACTGAAATTGATTTATTCATTAATCTTCTCTTATTTAGTTATTATTTTACTTAGACAAAAAAAGGGAATGCCATATATCGACATTCCCTCTTATAAAGCTAATTACATTTCAAAATCTTCAGCCGAAAGCTTCCATTCTGGACGCTTTCTGAAAGGAGTTTTGAAAGTTTTTTTCAATGCACCTTTTTGTTCTAAGTGGATATAGCATGCAGTGTCGCAAGCTTTACCGCAGATACTTGAACAATAAGCATGGCGGATTGGTGGGTAGAAGTTGATTTGGTCGAGGAGCTGTTTTGCTCTTTCTGGTGTAACCTTAACTTCGCCCTTAATTATATCCATACGATCTGGTTCATTTTCAAATGCGTATGTTGGCATAAATGGATTTTTCTGTCCATTGCCACCAGCATAGTAAACTGCACATTGCCATCTGTCGAGCTCGCCATTTTCGGCGATTGCTTTTCCTGGGCAACCTTTTACGCACTCGCCACATTTGTCGCACAAGTGTGGTTGTACTACTGGATCTGGTTCAATTTCTGCATCTGTAATGATAAACGCATAACGTTGGAATGGACCAAACTCATCTGTCAAGATTGTTCCGTGCATACCGCGTTCGCCCAAGCCTGCATCTATTGCACACTGTTCAAAGTCGAGCGTATGCTCAGCTTTTCTACCACGATAGATTTTCTTATAGCCAACTTCTGGGTTTGTGCTATCTTCTTCAGCCATAACTAGCTGATTTCTGCGTTGTGGAAGAGCATCAAAACCTGCATCTTCTAGCACATTGCATGCTCTCAACAATGCAGTTGGCAATACTGTTTCTTCGACAGTTTCCAACCCTACTGTTGTGAAGTGGTGATATGTTATACCTTCTTCGATACCACGTCTTGCACCACGCAATGAACGAGCTGCTATACAGATAACTGTTTTTGCATTTGGGAACAAAAGCTTTACTGTTTTATCTTGAAAACGATCTGCTTGTCCAAAGCGAGCTATATCTGCACCTGCCTTTTGGATTTCTTGTATAAGACGTTCTTTCAAAGTACTCATAATGCACCTGTTTCTTTTAAGTGTTTATAACATGCTGTATCGCACTTCTTTCCGCACAAACATGGAGAATATCCTGTTGGTGCTGTGGGCAAGAAGTCGATTTTCTTATAGATTTCTCTAGCCGATTCTTTATCGAATACTTTATCGCCATTGATGATTGCTTCTCTTTCTGGGTCTCCCTTGAGGAAGTCTTCTGTCATAAATGGATTCGATTTATGTGCACCACGATAGTAAACTGCACACTGCCATGTGTTTATAGTGCCATCTTTTGCGATAGCTTTTCCTGGACAAGCTTTTACACACTCATCGCAACCATCACAGAGATTTCCACTGAATGGTTCATCACATTCTAATGGAGCATCTGTTACGATATACACTGTACGAATGAACGAACCAAATTTTGGCATAATTATATGTCCATTCTTACCAACTGCTCCTAATCCGCAAATTTGGGCTGCCTGTCCGAAATCCATAATAATTTCTGGGGCTGGCTTGCCTTCTTCTACTGGTTCAACGTGGATGAGTTCGTAAGTGTCGCCCAGTTCTGGGTTTGTTGTTTTATCGCCCTTAATACGAAGGTTTGAAACATTGCGTTGCAAACAAGCGTCGTAGCCATGATCCTCAATGAGCGAACCCATTTTCAACAAGAAGATTTCCGACATTTCTTCGTCGATGAACTTTGTTCCCAACTGTGTATAGTTGAAGAACTGTGTTCCATCTTCCATTGTTTTATACAAAGCACGTGGAACTCGGAATGCAAAACCTATTACGCAACGAGCTTTTGGTAGAATAGACTTTGGGTCTCTCTGCGGATTTGTTCCTTCAAAATACTTGATATCACCGATACCGCATGCTACTGCACCCAATTCTATAGCTTTTTCTTTTATGATTTGTGCATTTAACATATCTTACAAACCTTTCAATTATCTATCCATAGCCCAAGCTTTTGGACGCGAACGCAACGGACTTTCAAATTTACCATGCAATGTGCCACCTTTCTTTTCGAGCATACTTTCGCATGCACGCAAACAACCGCCACACTTTGCCATATTGTATCCTACCCATGATGGGAAGTATTTTTCGAGTTCTCCATAGCACTTCAAGCACTCTTCAACATTAGCAGCTTTCTTGCCTTTGAGAAGATCGAGATCTCCCTTTTCGTCTTTTTCCCAAACATCCTTAGGTACAAACGGATTGAACTTTGGACCACCATGTGTATAGAACGCATAGCAACGCCATTCATCAAGCTTACCCCATTCGCAGACTTTTCCACCAACTGTAACCTTGATACTTTCATCCTTACTTATACAACCTCCTGGACATTCACGAACACAAGCCATACAACGACGGCACAACGATGGACCTGAATAAAGTGGATCTGGTTCTAATTCTGCATCAGTAAAGATAAATGCCAAACGCTGTCTAGAGCCAAACTGTGGACTCAAGAACATCTTTGACCAACCAATTTCACCTAAACCACATGCTACACCTACCAAACGGAAGTGTATCAAAAGGTCTGGTGGAACTTGTCCAGGACGTGCTGGACGTGCCATTGCTGAACGATTATAGTCATGCTTCCACAATGGAGCTCCGCTATTGATCAAGTCTGTAATTTCTGCGTGTTCTTCTGGCGAAACAGTCTTACCTGGTTTCCCATCCATGTCTGATACGCAACCGCGAGCCCCTGTATTACGATATGGGAACGCT
>JAGAOA010000106.1 GCA_017623955.1 Opitutales bacterium | reverse complement strand
TTTTTATCTTTTTCAACTTCAGCCATTAGAGCCTTTATACGCTCTTCAAATTGACCGCGATACTTAGCACCAGCTACCATTAAAGTCATATCTAGCGATACAACTCGCTTATTCAAAAGAATTTCAGGAACAGTTCCATTTGCAATTTCTTGAGCTAAGCCCTCAACAATGGCAGTTTTTCCAACACCGGCTTCACCTATCAAAACAGGATTATTTTTACGACGTCTGCATAAAATTTGAATTACTCGTAGAATTTCATTACTTCTACCAACAACTGGGTCTAATTCGCCACGTTTTGCCAATTCTGTCAAATCTCTACCAAAGGCCTCTAATGCACTTTTAGGAGATGATTTACCCATCTGGTTTTCATCTCCATCTTCTTCGTTTTGCTCTTGTGCTTGTTGTTGTTCTTCTGCATTTTCTGGATTATCGCCTACAAAATCAAACGACAACTCTTCCAAAATCATCTTGCGAGTCTTTTGCAAATCGATATTTTTCTCTTTTAGATAATCTACCGCTAATCCTTCTCCAATACGCAATATAGCCAATAATAGATGTTCTGTACCAATGTAATTGTGTCCCATTCTTGTGGCTTCGTTAGAGGCAAATACTAGTACTTTTTTGGCTCTAGGTGTATATGGAATATTATTCACATCTACTTTATCTTCACCTTTTTGCAAGCGACTTTCTATTTCTGAAATAGCTTCTTCCGAGTTTAAACCAGAACGTTTTAGCACATTTACAGCTATACCCTGTCCCAATGCCAAAATTCCCAAAAGTAGATGTTCTGTACCTACATAATTATGTTTAAAATGCAACGCTGCTTTGCGTGCATTAACTAATACCATTTGAGCTCTCTGTGTAAAAGGTTGCATAAATTTAAGTTATTTTTATTAAAAAATTGGGCGTTTTTTCAATTTTTTTTGACAATTTTTACGCAATTTTGCCCGAAAAACACTGCGTTTTTTATAATTTTTTTATATTTATATCGGGTAATTCAGATATTTTTTTATTCAAAAACTCTGCTCTTAGTGCATCGCGTTTATTTGATGAACTAGAAAAAAAGTCTAGATGATTTTGCAGATGCGAAGGCATTATTTGAAGTGAAATATCATCTAATGTCTTTATAATGCTATCACCATCTCCCATCAAATTCATATCTGCTGCAAGACGCAATGCCGATATATTTGCCAAAGCTTCTTCTGTATCGATAAGCTTACAATTTTCAAGTATCGCTCTTGCACGCAAGAATTTATCGACCAACAGAAGTGGATTATCTTCCATAATCTTATATCTTGCGTTTACTTCATATTGACAAATTTTTTTACAAAAAGTTTTGATTTTTTTGATAATATCTTCCTCTGATATTCCCAATGTCTGTTGATTTGACAACTGATAATAGGCGTTGAAAGAGTCACTACCCTCGCCATTTGCACCACGCACAACCATCCCAAGCTGATTTAATGCACGCACGATTTTTTCCATTTGGTAATTTGCAGAAAGTGCGGGTAAGTGCATCATTACAGATGCTCTCATACCTGTACCCATATTTGTAGGACAAGAAGTTATGTAACCAATATCACTACTAAATGCGTATTCAAGATGTTCTTCAATTTCATTATCCAAAGCGTTTGCTGTTTTATACAACGCAGACAACGACAATCCTAAATCGATAGCTTGGATTCTTATGTGGTCTTCTTCATTTATGAAGGCACTTAGTTTATTGTCTTTGGAAATAATTGCACCTTTTGCATTATTGCGAGTTTCTAACTCCTTGCTTATCAATCTTTTTTCAGAAAGAACAGCTCTATCAAAGTCTGAAATTTCGCCCATATTATACAGGGTTGCAGACTTCATTTTTTTTGTTTTTAGAATTGCACTTGTACAATCTTCAAAGACTTCTAAAAGTTGCTTTTCTGTAGCAGATGCCACAAACTTTCTACCCACCAAATTGCGAGCTAAACGAATTCTCGACGATATAACAATAGCCGAGTTTAGTTTATGCGTATATGTTGATGAACTCATATTACGATTTAGGCAAAGAATTTAATTCGTCTCTGATTTTGGCTGCATCTTCATAACGCTCTTGCTTTATAGCTTCTTCTAACAAGCGTTCTAATTCTACACGTTTATCAGTCTGCTTGGGCTCTTTGATAGATGTTGATTTGTCACCATCTTGAGAAAGCACTACATCTAATTTCAAGTCACCTATCATATTAGCTTCGTTAAAAACAATATTACTTTGTATACCTGAAACTTCCTCGATTGCAGAAGAAACAACATCTTCTAAATCTGATATAAAATCTTCATTTAACAGATTTGTCTTATCTACAAATATAGAACTTGTATCTACATTAGGCTTATGCTTTTGGGGAGATTTTCCGACATGTTTAGAGGCATTATGCATTTGCATAAGCATATCAATAACGGAATCATCCATTATTGTATAACAATCTGGACACGCAAACTTATCGCCTTTTTTCAAGTCGTTGAGCAACATCTTACACGTTGGACATATTGTACTATGCTTTTTATTGAGCATATCTTCCTCAAACTTCTTTATTTGAGGATCTAAATTAGCGGGGATATTTGGGTCTTCTAACGAAAACTTTTTAGCACACTCTTCGCACAAGTGCAAAGAGAGTTTTTCATTGCCAGAAATACGTGTGATGTGAACTACCGCAGGCTTTCCGCATCTTACACACTTATATTCTTTTGCCATAATACAATACCACTCATTGATGCAAGGAACTCTTACGCCAATTTTATCAATTCTTCTGTTGCTGGAATATCACGAATAATTTGAGACTGCAACGGACCTACTCCAATATATCGTAAATTTGGAAGATTTTTTAAGTCGTTATTTTTATTTGCAATTTCTATAACACTTTTTACACAGAATGCTACATAACGTTTTGCAGCTTCTGGAAGATCGTCAAACTTACGAACATTTGAAATATCCTCTGCCCAACCAGAAAGCTGTGCGTATACTGGCTTTAATGTTTTACGCAAGCTATCGCAACGAGGCACCGACTTATATACTTTGCCTGAAGAATCTTTATAACCAATGCAAACCAACAATTCGCCACCTTCGCACCAATCGCCATCATACGAAAGTGCATCAAGTTTATTAATTACGATATCATCATAACCACCATAACGAAGTGCATCGCCCTTTTCTACGGCATCAAACCAACCAACCATACGTTGACGACCAGTACTTGTACCAAACTCTAGCTTTTTGAGCTTTTTTGCAAGTGGATGTTCATCGTTCATTTGAGTTAAGAAGACATGTGTACCAACTTTGGTATCATAAGCCTTACAACATCCCAATGTATGAACTTGACGCAATGGAATACCTGCACTTTGAAAAAATTCAGGAACACCTGTATGTGATGCAGTTACATTAGGAGCAAAGCCATGACGTTTATCGAGCCAATAAGCTTGACCATATTCTCCCAAAATATACTTCCCTTCAGCAATAGCTTTCAAAGAGGCTTCTCTAACATCGCCAACATTTTTAGCTAATGTTTGACCAACATTCCAATATTCGTCAACAACAGCATCTATATTAAGTTCAAACGGTTTTGGTCCCATAAATTTATGGAAATCAAAATCAGCATTTACAAAAATACCTTCTTCGATAGCCTCAGCATTGGCACGCAACTCAGCATTTGTAAGAACGTCGAAGAACGATACCCATTTTTCTGGCGATACTTGGCACACATATTCTATTGTACGACACGCACGTTCTAAACGTGCCGACATTTTATGACGAAAAACTTCTTTATCGCCCAAAAGGTCTCCATAACAAATTTGGAATTGACTTACTTCATCTACATACGAAGGTGTAATACCACGACCTGTTGAACCGCGAGGCTCTTCTTTCAAAACATTTACACGATAATCTTCAAAAGCTAAATCTAACAAGCGATGACCTACATCACTAATCATT
>JAGAOA010000105.1 GCA_017623955.1 Opitutales bacterium | reverse complement strand
TGCAACCAGACATGATATTGTTATCTTCTTTATATTCATATAATTATGTGTTTAGATTGTTCTGTGTGTTAAATTTTATTTTTATATCCCGAAATTGCACTTGCCAAGGTAAGCCACCCTAAAGAATTTCTAAGAGCATCGTTTGCGGTTTTCCAAATATTTCGTGCAGGGCATTCATCGCAATTAGAACAGCAATCGGGATTTGCTATACACTCTACAATAGATGTTTCGCCTTCCATAACTTCTAAAATTTCTAATATCGATATTGCACTAGGCGATTTTGCTAGCACGTAGCCTCCGTTAACTCCACGTATGGCTTTAATATACCCCGCGTTACGCAATTCCAAAACTAAACGACTAACATATTTTTGCGATATGTTTTGATTTTTTGCTATTTGCTTTATCATACGTGGTTTACCGCTATCATTGGCGGCTATGTCCATCAAAATTCGCAATCCGTAACGTCCTTTAGTCGATATTTTCATAAAATCTACTAAATTAGTTTTTTATAGGTTTTCAAGTAAAATTTTGTTTAGATTTTGTTTTGAATTGACAATTTATAAAATATAATAAGTATATTGGTATGAAAAACACATCGCATAAATGGCATTTTTTTAGAGCTGGAGGCTCTAATCAAGTTAGAATTTGCTCTGGTAAAGATATTGAAAATATAGAAAAGCTCGATGCTAAATTGTGGTCGGCGTTGAGTTGTCCAACAAGTGGTCTGACATTAGACGAAAAATTTTTATCGCTGTTAGACACAGATTCAGATGGTCGCATTCGTAGAGAAGAAATTATTTCTGCATGTAAATGGGTTTGTGCTAGTTTGAAAGATTCTAATTCCCTCTTAAAAGAAGCTGATTTTGTTGAACTTTCAAATATTGATACCTCTTCTAAAGAAGGTGAAGTTTTATTTAATAGTGCAAAAGAAATTCTTGCAAACTTAGGGAAATCGCAATCGCAACAAATTGGTATCGAGGATTTTGCAGATGAAAGCAAAATTTTCGCTTCAACTCCATTTAACGCCGACGGAATAATTACAGAATTATCTTGCTCAGATGATGAAAACTTAAAAAAGGTCTTTACATCTTTTCTTGCTACAACTGAGCCAAAAAAAGACCGCTCTGGATTGGATGGCGTAAATGCTGATGATATCGAAAAGTTTTTTGCAGATGCAAACTCGTATATTGCTTGGCAGAAAGCTCCTGATGAAAATCCACAAATTATGATTTTCGATGCTGAAACTCCAGCTGCATTTGAGGCTTTAGTTGCAGTTGAAGACAAAATAAATGATTGGTTCTCTAGAGCTCAAATTCTTGCGTACAATGTTGATATGTCTAATGCTATGTTGGCGCAAACTGATGAGAAGTTAGTTAAGGCATACGCAGATATGGATAGTGAAGAACTCAAGAAGTTGCCTATCCTAAAGCTAAATACAACTGGTTTGATAGACTTTTCGACAGGGGTAAATCCTGCATGGGGCTCCGTATGTGATACATTTAAATCACTCGTTCTAGATAAAGTAGTTGAAAATTCGAAACTTAGCGAGGCTCAATGGAAAGAAATTCAATCTAAATTTGCTCCTTATCGAGCATGGTTGGCATCTAAACCAGAAAGCAAAGTAACACAATTTGATGTTGTAAGTTTATCTGAATTGGTATCTGATGACAACAAACAAAAACTACTACTACTTGTAGATAAAGATGCAGAATTAAAAACTAAGGTAGATAATTTTGCGGCAGTTGAAAAACTCGTCTATTTTAGTAAAGATTTATGCAAATTACTTAAAAATTTTGTATCATTTCAAGATTTTTATAGCAAGGGTAAATCGGCTATATTTCAATATGGTAAGTTGTTCATAGACGGACGTATGTGTGAGCTATGTACAAAGGTGGAAAATATTGTAAATCACTCTAAAATGGCAAGTTTGGGTTATGGATTCCTAATTTATTGCACATGTAAAAGAAAGGGAATGAACGATATAACTATTGCAGCTGTTGTGACATCAGGAGATAGTGATAACATCATAGTAGGAAGAAATGGTATCTTTTACGATTACCTTGGAAATGAATGGGATGCAACCATTACTAAAATAGTAGACAATCCCATAGGAATTACACAGGCTTTCTTCTCTCCGTATAAAAGAGCGGTAAAATGGGTTAGTGAACAAATTTCTAAAAGAGCTACTGATGCAGATAAAAATGTAGTTTCAAACATCACCACTGGAAAAGTTGTTACTCCTAACAAAGATAAGAAAATGGACATTGGTACAATAGCTGCTTTAGGCGTTGCCGTTGGAGGTATTACAACTGCATTCGGTATGGTTCTTGATGCAATTTTTGGACTTGGACTATGGTTACCACTTGGTGTATTAGGTGTTATATTGGCCATATCTTTACCATCTATGTGCATTGCTGCGTTGAAGTTACGTATGCGAAATCTGGCACCACTTTTGGATGGAAATGGATGGGCTATAAATAGTAAAGCTTGCATAAATATGACATTTGGGGCTCATCTAACAAAAATGGCATATATTCCGAAGGGATCAAAACTATGTACGGTAGAAGAATTCCCAAATAAATCTATATTCTTGCGTGTATTTGTAATAGCACTTTTGGCTACTATTTGTACTGGCGGATATTTATATTATAGCGGATTCTTCTGTAAGAAAGATATATCTAAGGAGCCATCTAAGACAGCACAAGTATGCAAGGTTACTCAAGATCAACAAAAAACGACTGCAAAGGAGAGTACTGCAAAAAAATAATTTATTATGCAAAAAAAAGAACGCACTTTTATGTACGTTCTTTTTTTTGTAATCAAGCTAATTAGCACTCGATTGTTATTATTTGTTGCTTTTGGACTGGTTTATCCATAAAGCCTGTTTCACAATTTTCGATTTTTTCTACAACATCGTATCCTTCAACAACTTCTCCAAAAATTGTGTGGTGCATATGTAACCATGGTGTCAATGTTGTTGTAATGAAAAATTGACTTCCATTTGTTCCAGGTCCTGCATTTGCCATTGCCAACAAGCCC
>JAGAOA010000104.1 GCA_017623955.1 Opitutales bacterium | reverse complement strand
TTACCTGCATTGGGAAAGCCTACCATACCAGCATCTGCTATCGTTTTCAAAACGAGACGGAATTCGCCTTCTTCGCCTTCGCTACCTTATGTAAACTGCCGCGGAGCCCTATTCGTTGAACTTTTAAAGTGAATATTACCAAGACCACCTTTACCTCCACGTAACAACAAGATTTTTTCGCCATGTTTTAAAACCTCAGCACTAGGCATGTCGGTTTCTGCGTTTATGATGATAGTTCCAGGTGGTACTCGCAAAAAAGCATCTTTCCCTGTTTCTCCCGTCTTTTGACGACCTGCCCCATTAGCACCATCGCCGGCACGAATATTAGGAGAGAACATAAAATTTTCTAAATCACTTACATTTTCATCACCCAAAGCGTAAACATTTCCACCATTTCCGCCATCGCCGCCATCTGGACCACCTTTAGGAATAAATTTTTCACGTCGAAAACCAGCACTGCCTTTTCCGCCATCGCCAGCTTTCAAATTAACCATTGCTTCATCTACAAACATAAAAATCTAATAAAAAAATACTGAAATTTTCCTTTTAAATAGTGAAATATATACAAGAAAAGTCAAACATATAAAGAGAAAGAATTTACATTATATTCCTATTTTTACAGGAATGAAACTCTTTTATTTACTTCAAACGAAGATTATACTTTATTGTTGCCACGCGTAATATTAAGATTAACAAAAATGCCAAAAGTGGACTATCTACAAAAATCAAAGCACACAACCCCAATAGAGATGCTGATGCGTACATTTCGCCCCTAAATATAAACGGTTGGCGATTTAAACAAACATCACGTATTAATCCACCTCCGCATCCCGTCAATATTCCCATTATTATGGAAAGTTCAAAATTTGCGGTAACTGCAAATGCTTTTATATAACCTTGAACCGAAAAAACAGCCAAACCGATTGCATCAAACCAATTTATTATATGTTCTTTTTCAGCAAAAAACTTAGCTGTTAAATAAATTACCACAGATGAAAATAGACAAATATTGAGCGAGTAACTCATTTTATCTTGCAACCAAAATACAGGCTCATTAAGGATAACATCGCGAACGGTTCCACCTCCTATACCTGTGGCTACTCCCAGTATAACGCAACCTATTATATCTAAATCTTTCTTAGCTCCAGCCAAAGCTCCTGAAAAAGCGAAAGCTATTAAGCCCACAATTTCTACAATTATTATTAATGTAGCGTTATCAAACATTTTAGACTTCGGACGGAGTATCTAAGCCATGATATTTTCTATACGATGCCATTTGCTCTGCACCCATATAAGATTTTATCATCTTAGGATCTGAATTTAATATATCTACGACAATAAGACCATCTATGCAACTTGAGAAATCGGGATCAACATTAAATGCTATTAGTTTGCCATCCAACTTTAGATAATGTTTTAGCAATGTTGGAATACCTTTATTATCGATGTCTATTTCTGAAACTAATGCTGAAATATGCTCAATGTCTGAAGTAGCTACACGAAGAACTCGCTTATCAACCTCTTTCATTCTCACTTTTGGTGGCATTTTTGCCTTTACATATTTAGCTAGTTCTTCTCCAGAATTTTGTTCGGTCAAAAATTCTACTATTAAATCTTTAGATACTGCGTTATAATTTGTACTTATACTTACAGGTCCATACAGTGTTCTATACTGCGGATTTCTATACAAAAATTCGCCTATACCACGCCACAAAATTGCTAATGTAGAACGCTTTTTCTGATACTCAGAAACTATGAATGAACGCCCCATTTCAAGTGCCGGATTTATTCTATGAACAAACTCATCTTGAATTTTAAAAAGTGTTGAGGCATACAAACCTTGTACACCAAGAGCATCCATGATTTTATCGGTTCGACCTATTCGGTATGCTCCAACTATACACTTTTGGAGTTTATCCCACATAAACATATGCAAGTAATACTGGTCAAACTCATCGGTATCCATACTTTTACCGGTTCCTTCGCCTACATCTCTAAATGTACGTTCACGAAGTCGCCCAATTTCAATGAGCGTCCACTTTATCTGCCAAGCTTCTGCACAATATACGGCAATTTTCTCGCCATTTATCATACACGCCGATTCGGGCAATGCGTCAATCTCACGCTGCATTAAATCGGGAGAAATTGGATTTATTAGAGACTTCATCTCTTTCTGCGGAACAAACAAACGCTCTAAGGCTCGTTTTAACACTTCTAACTGCAATTTAGACTGTGGCTCGCCACGATTATCTCTACCGCCCAAGACGTACGAACTAATCCGCAACCAAGCTGTCAACTCTTGATCTGTTTCAAACTCAGACACTCGACGGGGCGATATCACTGAACCTACACGCATACGCACTGGCTTCTTACTTGCCAAACGCACCATTTCTCTAGGCAACATAACTGTACGCAACAACGGATGTATCAAACCTGCCAAGTAGAATAACCAAGAATTTCGACCTTCAAAGTACACCGGCAATATACTAGCACCTGTTTTACGAGCAATATTTGCTATATTTTTATTCCATTCTGGATCACTTATACACATATCTCGCAAATGCAGATATGATACGGTTCCGGAAGGAAATGTAGCTACGCAACCGCCATCTTTTAAGGTCTTTATAAGAGACTTCATAGCTGATACATTCTGTGCTGTAGCCGCTTTGCCTCCAAATGGATTTACTTCTATAACATACGGCTTTATTTCAACCATTCGATCCAACAAGCCATTAACTACAACCTTTGTATCGGGACGAACTTTGTTGAGCATCGCGCCCAAAATTATGCCATCTAAACCTCCTAACTGATGATTAGAAACAACTACCAACGAACCTGTTTGTGGAATTTTTGCAAGCTCTTGCTCGTCTATTTCGTAAGATATACCAATGGCTTTTATGGCTCGTTCAAAAAAGTTTTCTGTAACAGGTAGACGCTGCAAAAAAGCATACATCATATTAAGTTTATTGAAACATAAAAACGCTTCTAAGGGATACTTTACTACGCCATAAAGCACTCGAAGAAATTTATTTTTTATTTCTGAACTTACATCTATAAGCTTTTTACACGACATAAAAATCTACCTAATTCTTTATTATTCTTCCTTTGATAATTTATAATCAACGGCGTCTTTCAAAGCCTCCCACGATGCAACTATTATGTTATCGCTTGCTCCAACGGTTCCCCACATAGACCCTCCTGATTTAGACTCTATTTGGACTCTTGTAGTTGCACTAGTACCTGACTTACTATCGATA
>JAGAOA010000103.1 GCA_017623955.1 Opitutales bacterium | reverse complement strand
GGGCTTTGTGGAGTTCAATGACGCTAGCAGAAAACATAATGTTGCCCTTAAAAGAGTTTTCAAAAGTTTCAAATTCTGAGGCTGAAGATATTGTAGATTTAAAATTATCGATTGTAGGGTTGCGTGGCTTTGGCAATTTTTATCCGTCTGAAATTAGCGGAGGTATGGCAAAACGTGCAGGGTTGGCAAGGGCAATAGCTCTCGATCCTCTAGTATTGTTCTTTGATGAACCTAGTGCAGGGTTGGATCCAATTTCATCGCATAGATTAGATGAACTCATAGTTCAGATGCGAGATTGCTTAGGTGCAACAATTATAGTTGTTTCGCACGAGTTAGCTAGTATTTTCGATATAGCAGATCGTGCAATTTTTCTAGATGCAAAAACAAAACGTCAAGCCGCAATAGGTAATCCACATGAGCTTTTGCGTTCTGGCTCAGATGATGTAAAACTTTTCTTAAATAGAGGTGTCGAATTAAAAGATGGCAAAAATGGAGATTTATTATGAAAAATAATGTAAATTCACTCGCAATAGGTATGTTTGTTTTGGGAGCAGCTTTACTTTCTGTTGCAACAATTATTACATTTGGTGCCGCTAAATTTTTTGATGACTCGCAAACTTTTGCATCTCGTTTTACGGAAACAGTAAATGGGTTAGATGTCGGAGCCCCTGTTAAATTTAAAGGTGTAAAAATTGGTAAAGTAGAGCGAATAGTAATTGGTTCTCCAATTAGAAATGAGCATCTAAAAAAATCAAAATTAACAACCAACGAAGATGTTGTAGTTGTTATTTATTCTATCGATATGAATTTGTTAAAACGCAGAATGTTAGAAGAAGACGGTCAATCAGATATCGATTGGATAAAAAATCAGATTAAAGAAGGTATGCGTGCAAAACTTAATTATCAAAGTATTGTTACGGGTATGCTTTATGTTGAGTTAGATTATTTTGCAAGTCCCGATAAAAATATAGAGATTTATCAAACTCCTAAATTTATCGGAATACCAAGCGAGTCATCAGGATTGGCAGAACTTGTGAAGGCAATGCAAGATTCTATCGCATCAATATCAAAAATAAATTTTAAAGAGTTGTTCGATAACACAAATGCTCTTGTAGTGAATATAAATTCTAAAATATTGGAATTAGATACAAAAGGTATCAGCGATGGTGCTAAAAACGTAATTACTAAAACTGATGACCTTGTGTTTAATCTTAATCATCAAATATCTAATCCCGATGGTAAAGTTTATCAGTTAATGAGTAAAATGAATACAACAGTGGAATCTGCCGATGTATTTTTGAAAAATACTGATAAAAATATGTGTATGTTATCGAATGATATATCTAAAACTTTAGATGGAATTAATAAAGTTACAGCTAATTTAGATTCTATGACATCATCTTCGTCACCATTGCGTTTTGAGCTTGCAACATTGGTGCGTTCTCTCAATGCTTCTATGAATTCTATATCAAACTTGACAGAGTATCTACAACGTAATCCAAATGCTCTATTGACAGGTAAATCGCAATTAAAATCAAAGGAGAAGTAATGTATGAAAATATTTTCGCTTAGCATTTTATTAATAATGTGTTCGCTTTTGAGTGGTTGTTTAGGCGATGTTCTCGCTCCAAGAGAAGATCCTACAAGGTTTTATATGCTTCAAAATTTTCCTGAAACTATAAAATCAGATTATGATGGAAGTGTAGGTATAAATATAGTGGTTTCAGGTTATTTAACACGTACGCAAATAACATCGATAAACAAGAATGGCACAGTTTCTCTTTCTGAATTTAATAGATGGATAGAAACTCCCGAAAATTTATTTGCAAGAGCGTTCTCGATTGCAGTTGCAAAAAATATGCCTAAAGCATCTGTATTTTTGTATCCAGAAATATCTCCATTAGAGGGGAAACATTGTGATGTCAGAATAACAATAACCGATTGTATAG
>JAGAOA010000102.1 GCA_017623955.1 Opitutales bacterium | reverse complement strand
CTGTAAATTCTCAAATGAAAGGAGCTCTCTTTATGAAAAGTGTAACTTTTCACTTCGACCCCAAGACCAAAATATCGCTTATGCGGGTTTTCTCTGCCACAAGTGATGTCAACGTCAAATTGGACATCGACCTTAAAAACAACGCTATAGTTGTACAAGATTTAGATGAAGACCAATTTGAACTTTGTCAAACTTTTATCCAGCAGTTCGGCAAAATTAAGTCCATAACTATGGACAACGTTTGCACATCCCCTTCAGGAGAAAAGGATAATAAGGACGTTGGACTTGTTATTAACCTTGTAAAGCCTGAAACACTTCTGCTTCAAGAAACAATAAACAGTTTAATGCGTACTATTCATTGGGTAGTACATTCTCAAAACGTAGCAGAAAGAATAATTAAGAATTATGTTCTATCTTGTAACGGTACGATCAATATGGCATATGGTAAAAATGACCTTATTCCTATTGAACGTGGCAGTTTGGTGGATGTGTGTATGGGGCAAAACATTCCTGGCGAACTTAACGGCGGAAATGTTCCTTGTATTGTCTGCTGGGTACAGGAAGAATCTTTTGCGCATGTCGTCCCCTTGGTTAGCAAAGTGCCCAATTCTTCCAACGCATCTCACACCTTAACTGCAAAACCTAAGGAAGATTTGACGTATTCTGTAGGCAATCAAGATACGGCATATACTGTGCTTCTGGATAAAGGGCAACTGATTCACCGAGCCAGAATCCAAAAGATTATTGGCACTGTGTCAAAGGATTTTGTTAACAAGGTTTTTAATGGTATTATAACTTGTACAGTTGAAAATCTTGGTAAAAAAATCAAGCCCAAATCTGATATTCCTACTTCTGTCCCACAAAGCGAAGTTACCACTTCCAAAGAGCCTTCCAGCCCTAGTACTGGAAGTGGCACTTCTAGCCCTAATTTGTATGTAAAGCCCTCCACTCCCACACCTCAAAGCACAGTTCGTGAAAAAGCATCTAATAAATCTTTTCACAAGCATGAACATATGCTCACAACTGCTTTGGCTGCAGCCCTTAATTCCGTAAATAAGTCAAATCCCAAAAAGGATGAAATTGCTCGCTTTATGGAAAGAATTAACATGCCTAAAGAAGAATACACCCTCTTCTTCCAAGCTTTTGTTCAGACTGCAAGTGTAGATAAAGTTACAAAGTGGGACATTTGTGAACGCGTTTCGGTAGTATCTTCGGATACTCCGGATAAAGACTTTGTTGCTCAAAGTCTTAAAAAGCAATTCCAACAGTGGCTTAATAAAAATCATCCTACTATTGCAGCTGAATGTCCCAGAATTTCATTTGTGGACCTGTTAAAACTTGTGAAAACAAAGTTCTAACACCCCAAAAATACCCCCTAGACAATATGTTTAGGGAGTATTTTTTGCTGAAATTTAATTTTACCATTAGCCGCGCCGCTGCCCTCTGTTATATGAGCCTTATGGGTCTCATCTAACAGCACTCCCCCGAAAGCAAATTGCTATTCGGGGGAGTTTTTTGTATTCAGCTTAATAATTATATATTTATTTTCTAGAGTTTATTAATTCCTTTTATCTTACTGTAAAATATTGTTTTTTACTTTTCTACACATTTGGGACAAATTGCTACGTTCCTAATATCCCAATTATTTATTTTTT
>JAGAOA010000101.1 GCA_017623955.1 Opitutales bacterium | reverse complement strand
CATCAAAAAGGAGGGTTAGCCGAATTGTTTGCTCTTGGTCCTTGCGATATTGATCTTTCGAGAGTTCGTCGTCATATATGGCTTTGTGCGGCGTTCGGCATAAATAGATATTTACTTGCCATTAGCCAATCGGATTTGCGTACAAAAATTTCCGACGATCCTCATCATGGAGAATCGTTTACACAATGGTTAAGTTCATTTTCTGCCTCGCAACCATGGTTTGAAAAAATATCAGTTTTGGGCGAAGAAGCAAAGAAAGCCGCAAAGTTTGCATTGAAAACTCCCGATTCTCGTGTAGCAATAATTTATCCGTATGCCATAAAAGATATGTCGACATATCTAAAGGTGTTGGCAGATAATCAAATATCGTGGAAACTCTTTAAAGAAGGTGATAAAATTGATGCTCCTTACATAATTACTTTTTGCGATAGAGGTATGCGTATAGGAAATTCAACAGAGTTCGATATTTTTAGAGTTGTACAGACTTTGAATAAAAAGTTACCAAATCGTACTGTTGTCGTTAATGAGTATGGAGAACTTGCAAAAGATATTTTTGTTCGCCCATACAAAGACGGGTCGGTTATTGTAGTAAACTTTACTAAGCAAAAACGCAATTTGTTCCTTGTTCGCAATGGAAATAAAGAGCCTATGACAATTTATCCAGAAGGCGTTGTTGCGTTGGAAAAACATGAAGTTGCACCGTTCGATAAAGGCGAGACTGTAAAAGCTAATTGTAATTGGAAGGTAGAATTAAATAAGCATAATACAATTCGTCCATCATTTAAAAAGTCGAAAACATATACTTTTGAGCTTACAGAAGCAATGCGATTGACTTTTTCTGTTCGTAATTTGGGTCTTGTTCCTGAGTATGAAATCGACGGTAAAAAACTTGTGGCAGATACTCCTTGTACAGAAATTCCCGTTGGTTTTAGACCTGTGTTTAAACAAGGTTCTGTACATCTTGAAGCAGGCAAGCATACAATAACAATGACTAACGTTGTTGCCGATTACGCTTATTTGCCATTATTGATTGTATCGGGTAACTTCTCGTTTGAAGATAATGTTATATCGCCTCATAGAAACGATGGCAAAGGTTTGTATGGTTATATTGGTAAGGTCTCGCAAACAGCACAAGTTGAAATTGCAAAAGATGCAAACGCTATTGCTTTTGATACCAAGGGATTGAGTGCAGAGCTTTTTATAAATGGGAAGTCTTGCGGTGCAAAGATGTGGGCTCCATTTGAGTGGGATATTCCAAATAATGTAAAAGGTAAAAAGCCAGAAGTAAAACTAGTTCGTTATACTACTCTCGGAAGAATTTTTGGCTTTAATCCACTAGACCATGCTAAAATGCCTAAAGGTTGGGCAAGGGGATTTTTCATACGATTATTTCCAAAAAACAAAATTCCAGTTGAACCTACTGCACCTATGTTTTTAAGAAAATAATTTTTACAAATTTACTATTTTTATGGAGATTGTTTTTTCAATTTCCATTTTATGTTTGTTAGTTTGTAACAGTCAAAATTCTAAAATAAGCTCCCATGTGAGCTGGGCTTATTAACTGACAAAGTTCTCTTTTAAGTGCTTTGTTTTTTGAAGTTATAATATTTTCGGCATAGTTACTTGCGTACTCAACAATGAAAGCCTCTTGTGTTTTTGTGAATGATTTTTTACCTAGATCTTTGGCTATGTTTTCAAAAATATCAAAGCATGGAGAAAATGTTATGTCGGTTTCTCCGACGTTAGAAAATAAATCAGAATCTTGTTTGTGATTTGCGTAAGTTCTAGCAGTGCCCATTGGCAGCAACGAAATTTCTTCAGCCGAGCGAAAGTAGTCGGCAAACAAAAATACAGCATTGCATTTTTGCTTGCATATTTTCTTGAATAGGTTGTGTGCATCAAAAGATATATCTATATTGAAGCCTTCAACTTTTGCTTTTGGAAAATATTTAAGTAGAATATCGTTTTCATTTTCCGATGGAGAGATTAAAATATCTTCGTGTTCTGAAAATGAGTTTCCGAAGGTAATTGCACGTTTTTGCCAACGATTATTTTTGAATGTAAAACGTTCAAATGGTCGAGAGTCTAATAGTTCGTTTGATAATACAATGAGGTTTCCTTGCAGATTGATATTTTGTCCTAATTTAATAGTTTTTGTATTATCAATCATTTGATAATTTGGTTCTGCTCCAATTTCTATAATTTCAAAATCGTCTGGATTTTCGCCATTTTGCAGTAGTATATTTTCTGCTGCAATTTTCATAGCTTCGCCAAAAACCTTGTGTTTTAGCGATGCTGAAGTAAAAAAATCGCCATCTTTTCCGACGCGAATTTTATCTTTTTTATAGTATCCAAAATCTTCGTCAAATAGGCTGAGATTTATAAAATCTTTCCACGTTATAACATTATTGTTATCTTTGGCGAAATTGTAAATTTTTTGTTCTAATGGTGTCATTACTTAAATGTTCCGGAATTGACATTTATGGTTTTCCAAGTTCGCAAAAAGTTTTCCGACGGAAGTTCTGTTGCGGTTGCAATCACTTGAGTTTTTGTATCGATACATTGCCAAAAACGAGATTTTCTATCAACATCAAGTTCTCCCAATATGTCATCGCAAATAATGACAGGACTCTCTTGTAGATATGTACATATCATATCAAATTGTGCTAATCTAATTGCTATCACAGCCGATTTCTGTTGTCCTTCTGATGCGTAAAGTTTTGCGTCTTTGTTATCTATAAATATTTTAAAATCGTCACGATGTATTCCTTTTTGAGTTGAGCGTTTTTCTAAATCGCTTTTTCTGTTGTGTTGTAATACATCTAGAAATTCATCTGCCGATGATATATCGCAGTTTGGCTTCAGATTTATTTCTGCTTGTTCTGGATTTTGATCAACAAGTATTTGATATTTATTTGATGCAATATTGCCTAATTGTTTCAGCTTTTCTTTTCTATGCTTAAGTATTACTTGAGCCGATTGAGCCATTTCTTGTTCAAATGCGTTGTATAATGAAAAGTCGTTTGACTGTGCTCGCAGTAAACTGTTGCGTTGCGACAACGCTTTATGATAGTGACGTAACGACTCAAAATATGTTTTATCAAGCGAGGAAATAAACATATCCATATCTTTTCGTCTAACTTCAGGCGATCCTCGCAAAAGTTTGGTATCTTCGTTTGTTATGGCTAACACTGGAAATTTACCTAGATATTCTCCCAGTTTTGTGAGCTTTTGAGAATCTACAAAAATTTCTTTATTTGCACCTATGTTGAGTTGTATTTCAACTTCTCCAAATTTTTGCGTCTGAACTTGAGCTAGTATTTGAGCCTCTGACTGTCCTTGTCTAATCAGGGCTTCGGTCGATGTCGTTCTAAAAGAGCGTATGGCATTAAGTAGTCCTATTGCCTCTAATAAATTTGTTTTACCTTGTGCATTTTTCCCGAAAATCCAAATAGAATTATCGTCGAGTTGTATATCTGCAAACTCGATATTCCGAAAATTATGTAATCTGATAAAATTTAACTTCACAAAAATATTATTATGTATAGAGTTTAACTAATTTGATGTAATGTAAAGATTTTTTATGGAAAAAGGAACCGATTATTTGCAAAATGCTTTAGAACATCGAGATGATGAAACAGACATCTCTTTGCGTCCGTTGGGCTTCGACGCTTTTACAGGGCAGGGTAAAACCGTCGAACGTCTGAAAATTATGGTTGGTGCCGCAAAACGTAGAGGAGATTGTCTTGATCACATTTTATTGCATGGCCCCCCTGGGCTAGGAAAAACAACTCTTGCTTTTATCTTGGCAAATGAGATGGGGGCTCAAGTTAGAGTAACGTCTGGTCCTGTTATTGAAAAGGCAGCCGATTTAGCTGGTTTACTGACAAATTTACAAGAGGGCGATATTTTATTCATAGATGAAATTCATAGAATATCTCGTACGGTAGAGGAATTTCTTTACAGTGCAATGGAAGATTTTCGCATAGATATTATGATAGATCAAGGTCCAAATGCTAGAAGTGTTCGTTTAAATGTTCCTAGATTTACACTTGTAGGAGCAACAACTAGAACGGGTCTGTTAACTGCTCCATTGCGAAGTCGATTTACATTGCAGACGCGTTTAGATTATTATTCTCGTCAGGAATTGATTGATATTGTACGTCGTTCTTGTAGTTTACTGAACGTTGAAATAGACAAATTTGGTGCAGATGAGATTGCGCGTCGAGCTCGAGGAACCCCTAGAATTGTAAATCAACTAATTCGTTTTGTTCGCGACTATGCTCTAGAGCGTGCCGATGGTACAATTAATCGCGATATAGCAATCAATGCATTGGAATTGTTGGAAATTGACGAAAATGGGCTAGATGAGATGGATAAACGTGTACTTTCTGTAATGGCAAAAAATTACAAAGGCGGACCTGTCGGTCTTGGAACAGTTGCTGTTGCAGTGAACGAAGAAGCTGATACGCTTGAAGAAGTTCACGAACCATATCTCATACAAGAAGGGTATATTCGTAGAACTCCTCAAGGTCGTGTTTTAACAGAAAAAGCGTGGCAAATTTTGGAGTTAGATAATTATTCAGAGCAAGGTTCATTGTTCTAGATGAAAAGTGTAGATTATATAATTGTAGGGCAGGGAATTGCTGGTTCAAATTTGGCTTATGAGTTGTTAAAACGCAATAAGCAGATTGTTATTTTTGATCCATTATGGGCAGATGCCGCTTGTTTAGTTGCTGCAGGCGTAATAAATCCTATAACGGGACAGCGCCTTGTAAAAAGCTGGCGTAGTGAACTTGCTCATCCTTATGCAAAAACATTTTACAGTAGGCTTGAAAAATCTATAAATGCAAAGTTTTTTCACGATAGAAAAATTTTGCAGCTTTGTAAATCTAGTGAAGAACATCAATTATGGGAAAAGCGAAAATTAGATGAATCCTACGCCGAATTTATTGGAGAAGGTTCATTCAGTTCTGTTTTTAGTTCTCTAAATGATAATTATGGATATCATTTTATCGAGCGTTCTGCGTGGGTAGAGCCATCGGTTATAATGCCAGCATTTGCCGACTATTTCAAACAACGACGAATTCTTATAGATGAGTTTTTTGATTACTCAAAATTGTCGATATTCTCAGATGCGGATTATGTTGTGTACAAAGATATTCAGGCAAGGGCTGTAATTTTCTGCGAGGGATGGCAAGCCATTAATAATCCATATTTTTCGTGGCTTCCCTATCGTTGTGCCAAGGGCGAAATTTTGCAAAGTCAAGCCGATTGCGATATTCCAGAACACATAATTCATCGAGGTAATTGGATTATGAAATGTAGTCCAAACGAATTTCGTATCGGATCTACTTGGGATAGAGAAAATCTGAACTCCATTCCTACTGAACTTGCCAAAACAGAGCTTGTTAAAGCAGTTGATAATATTCTGATATCGCCTAAAAACATAAGAATTGTAAAACATAGTGCGGGAGTGCGTCCTTGTACTGTAACAACGCGTCCTCACTTG
>JAGAOA010000100.1 GCA_017623955.1 Opitutales bacterium | reverse complement strand
TGCTCCAGGAAGATAACCATTGTATCCTGCGGCTATAATCCTGTTTTTGCATTCATTCGCACTAACTATAACGCATCCGACATTTAATCGCGAACATGTCGAACGCGATGCAATTAATATCGCTGTTCCAATAAAATATTCGTCCCATGTAGGACGCGTTCCTTTCCATGAGGATACTAGGTTGTCTATACTTTCAACTATATTCATTTTAAATCTTTACTACGCACGAAAATAAAATTGAAAAAAAGTGCATTATTGTACCCATCAACACAAATATATGCCATATTGCGTGCGAATACATCCATTGTTTCTTTACATAAAATACAACTCCGCCAGAATAAAATAAGCCTCCAAGAACCAAAAATATTATTGATGTTATCGATATGCTAGCAAATAGTTTTCCTGAAACAAATACTACTAGCCAACCCATTGACAAATATAGACCTACTGACCAAAATTTTGTTCCAGACGATGATGCGTATATCTTTAGTATTGTTCCAGCTATTGCTAACGTCCAAATTATTGAAAATACTATCCACGATAGTGTAGAACGCATTGGTACTAGCATAAATGGAGTATAACTTCCTGCTATGAGATAGTATATTGCTATATGATCTAGTTTCTTTAATATGGCTTTAGTTTTAGGTGATTTTACTGCATGATATAGTACTGATGCTGTATAAACACAAAACATACTCGCTCCAAATATAGAACACGAGACTATAGACCAGCAATCAGCGTAAAAACAAGAGAGCGTTACAAGAATACTTATTGCACTTACACTGAAAAGCATTCCCAATATATGAGTTATCGTATTAAACAACTCTTCTTTTTCTGTATAAGCTCTCGACGTGTTTATCATATTGATAGTTAAGCCACAGAGTGAGTCGTTTCGCAATCTTTTTTTATTTATTTTTTATGGGGAAGTATTTTTGCAATTTTTTGTAAATTATCCTTTGTTGAAGTACTGATGTGTTTTGCAATAACTTATGAATATGTTTCAATATGAGCGATGAATAATCGTTGTCATTGTTCATATTTGTATTTGAAAAAATGATTGTTCCACTTTTTTGTTTGGTAAGTTCGTTTGTTGTAACATCAAATATATTTGCTAGTGTTTGTAATGATTGTTTATTACGAGGAACTCTACCTCGCTTCCATGTACTCAAGGTGCTCAACGGTAGGGATGTCTTTTCAGATATTTCTTTTAAGGTAAGTTTATTTACAAACATTAAATTTGTAAAATTATCTGAAAATACCTTGTTTTTATATTTTTTTATATTTTTTTTCATATTATATAGTAGAATTATTCTATCTTTTATCTTGACAATTAAATATAATATTAGTTATTATTTTTCATAATATTTATTATCATAATAAATATTATTTATAAAGAAAAAATTAATAATACTAAAATATTTGTGAAATGAAGAAAAATAAGTACTTTGAAGATGACTCACTAGAATGTGGATACTTTTCTGGTTTGTTACCAGATGGACAGGATTGGTTTAGTCCAAAAGAAATAGGTGCTATTATCGGTAGGTCAGATCAATACGTACGCAATACTTTTTACAGCGGTAAGATATTTGGCCATTTATCCAATGGATTGGCTAAAAAGGGCTTTGAAAAGAAGACATATTTGCGTATTCATCGCAGTGCAATAGCGTTATATTTGGCTCAATCGGCGAATTATTCATCAGACGATTTGATTGAAGCTCTAGTTCAGATAATATCAAGATTGTCCGATTATCAACTTATGCGAGTAGATAAAGCCTTAAAAGATATCGTCGGTGGTCGACATAGAAGAACTCGTTGATAATTTAAACAGAGAGAACGTAAAAAAAACGTTCTCTTTTTTATTGTGAAATATAAAAAATAAGTTTCAATATCCTAATTATGACAGGTAAAATTATAGGTGGCGTTTTAGGTGCTTTGTTAGGAGGTCCTTGGGGGGCTGTTATTGGTGCAACAGCGGGGCACTTTGTTGTTGATAGACGAAAAAACAATTTCAATAAAATGGCATTTTTTGAATATTTGTGTATGGTTATTGCAAAGGTTGCAAAGATTGATGGTGTGGTATCGCAATCGGAGATTGATGCAGTTGAGGCTTTGTTTAGAGATTTTGATATTGACGATGATACTCGAGAATCGGCTATCGAGGCTTTTAGAAAAGCAAAGAGAAGCCGTAAAACTGCAGAAACTATTACAGAGGATTTTGCCAGAGACTTTACAGATATAGAGTCGAGAAATATTTTTATGATATCATTGTGTAGAGTTGCTATTGCTGATGGTTCATTATCTGTGGAAGAGAAAAAAGTATTGGAAAATATAGCAAAAATTTTGCGGCTAAATTTCTCTGATTACATCTACAATGCAAATTCATCTTCAAACTCATCAGATACATCTTCTAATACAATCAATTCTGAAATAGATTCAGCATACGTAATTTTGGGTGTTCCGCGTTCTGCTAGTGATAATGAAATAAAGAAAGCGTATCATCAAAAATGTAAAGAGTTGCATCCTGATGTTCTTCGCAGTAAGGGGTTGGGAGATTTTGCTTTGAAGACATTAGAGTCGGAACTGGCACGTATAAATCAAGCTTATGAAACCATAAAGAAGTATAGAAAGTAAATACTATGTTAGATAAAATTCGTTCGGCAGCATTAGAAGGTTATATTAAAAATAAATACAGTTCTTATTTTGAGAATAGGGATTTTTCTGCTACATTGAATACAACTGAAAAATATCTGAAAATAAAAGCTACATTGGCAGGCGAAGACTCTCAGACAGTTTTAGATATAGAAAATTTTGAAATTATTGATATAGAAGAGGGTAAGGCTTTAATTGTAAAAAAGGTATCATCTAATCGTGTATGGATTCAAAAGATTGCAGAAGATTTCCTATTGGGAAAACCTATTAAATTGCCCTCATTTGTAGCTAGTGCATTATAATCAAACCATCAAATACTAATACGTAAGGGATAAATAATGGAAACAAAATCAAGCAAGTGTTCGCGTAGAGATTTTATGAGCTCTACGGCTATGGGACTTTTAGGTTATTCGCTTATGGTAAGCGTAGATGCTGAAGCAGAAACGTTAAGCTCACATCAGATGTCTGAAAAGACAAGCAATATGTTAGAAAGAGTAAAATGCGATACAAATCATACGTTTTCTCAACCAAGTATGGATAACATAGAGTTATCGTGTGATGTTCTTGTTGCTGGTGGTGGTTTGTCTGGTATTTGTGCTGCTATTGCTGCTGCTAGAGATGGTGCTAAAGTAATTTTAGTTCAAAATCGTTCTCGTCTGGGAGGCAATGCTAGTATGGAAGTAAAGATGCATCCGCTCGGAATAAATCCAGACAAAGTTGGTTTTAGAGAAGCTGGTATTTTAGAAGAATTAAAATTGAAGAATTCGGTAGAAAATCCCGATAGAAGTTGGGCTGTTTGGGATTGTATGCTTTACGATAAAGTACGTTCAGAGAAAAACATAACATTGCTTTTGGATACGACTGTTTATGGAGCTGATGTTGAAGATTCGCTGATAAAAAAAGCCTATGCACGTTGCGATTTATCTTTGTCGAATTATGTAATATCTGCAAAACAATTTATTGATTGTACAGGCGATTCACGTTTGGCGATAGAAGCTGGTGCCGAAGTTATGACTGGTAGAGATGGGGTTGAAAAGTATGGCGAAAGTTTAGCTGGGTATTTTACTAAAGATGATCACTTGTGTTGTTCTATGATGTTTACATCTGTTGATGTTGGTCATGAGGTAAAATATACACCACCATCATGGGCAAAGAAAATAACGGCGGAACATTTGAAATTTAGAGATCCTTCAAAGTGGGGCTTTAATTATGGTTATTGGTTTTTATCGTTTGATGGAAAGTTAGATACAGTTCGAGATATGGAAGTAATCCGTCGAGAACTTTTAGCTATTTTACATGGGGTATGGAATTACGTTAAAAATATAGCAAAATATCCAGAAGCAAAAAATAGAGTGCTCGATTTTGTTGCGATGTTTCCAGCCCGTCGCGATACATATAGAATATCGGGTTACGATATTTTTACCCAACACGATATTGAAGGAAAATGGGCTGACCGAAGTGATCAGATTATCACAGTAGGTTGGCCAATGGAAGATCAACCATCAGACGGTTTTTATTTTAATGGCAAACCTGCTATCTATGGTGGAACAACTCAGTTTTACAATTTGCCTTTGAGTGCGATGTATTCAAAAGACATAAAAAATCTATTTATGGCTGGTCGCAATATGAACACATCTCATATTGCATTTACTTCGACTCGCGTTATGAATATTGGGGCGTTGGCAGGTGAAGTTGTTGGAAATGCTGCGTCTAAGTGTGTTCGTGAAAATATGAATCCTCGCGACTTGGGTACAGATACCACAAAACTGAATGAGCTACGCCAAAAGTTGATTAAAGACGGCAACATTTTGGTTAATTACAAGAATGAAGATGCTGATGATTTAGTTCGCTTTGCAAAGGCATCTGCTTCAAATTCTGATTTTGGAACGTCGCCAGAAAATGCAAAAAATGGCATTACATACGATTTCAAAGATGAAAATAAAAATCGTTGGCAGGCTGAAATTTCAAAACAACCAGAGTTAGTCTTTACTTGGGATAAACCAGTTGAAATTTCCCAAGTAAGATTGAATTTGGATACTGGTTGTAGAATGTTGACGCAGTCGGAAGAGCGTGGAATTGTTGCTAAGATGATAGCTGGTCCACAACCGGAAACGTTGCGTGATTTTGATGTTATTTCAGTTGCTCCTGATGGAAGCCAGAAGGTAATTGTATCGGTGCGAGATAATTATCAAAAACTTGTTGTTATCGATGTAGATAAATTCGAGACAAAGGGACTCAAAATTAAATGCTTGACAACCAACGGAGATTCTAAAGCATCAATTTTCGAAGTAAGAGCCTACGCTTAGTTCGATAGATATGTTTTTATGGCTTTAATTATTTAAGGCTTTTTTTGAAATAAAAGTTTTCTAAAAATAAAAAAAGGCGTTTTGAAAAAACGCCTTTTTTTTGTTTCATACATTAAGCTCCGCAACCGCCGTCTTTATATCCGCAATCTCGACACGAACGGCATTTGCCGTCAAATACATACGCGTAAGAGTGGCACTTAGGGCAGGTTAAAGCACTGCTCATTGCGTTATCCTTTCTCTTTGGTTTTGATGTACTTGATGATCCAAATGAAAGTTCTGTTTGAATTGGAGTTTTTTCTATTGCCCTTACTTGCATTGTATGTCCATTGCTACAAAACATTTCGCTTATATAATTTTGTTCCAACGAACGCAAACGACGATCATTTTCGGCTGGGAACATCCAATCTAGCAACTGCATAAGTAAATCAACAATACTTTTACATGAGTGTATTTCAGGCTTATCTTCTTCTTGATATTCTCCAATCTTTACCCACCCAGATGGGTCAAACGACATATAGCGGAATGAAGATATAAAACTTTCGAATGGAACTCCGTATTGCAATGCGATAGAGAATGCTTTACAGAATGCATCAAACATACCATTAATGAACGATCCTCCTTGACCGAGATGTCCAAATATTTCAGCACAACGTCCTGTTTCTGAAATACCAACAGTCATAAAGCCATTGATATCACTTCCAATGGTGAATTTTACAGTTTGTCCCCAACGGCGATATGGCAAACGTTTACGCTGTGGATTTGCATGCTCATTTGTTCGGATTTCTGTTGCTTGAGCTACAAGTTTTTGCCATGCATCTTGAACTTCAGTTGAGTCTAATCTCATCGAGTAAACTGCATTACCCTTAGAGCCATCTCTATAAATTGCAATACATTTTACACCGAGGTCATGAGCTTCTACAAAGCTATCAACAATATCTTGTTCTGTTACAGAAGCTGGCATATTTATAGTTTTAGACGATGCTCCTGAGATAAATGGTTGTAATGCTCCCAGCATTTTAACATGTCCAGCAGTTGCAATACAACGGGATCCTCCAAATGGGGTATTTGCACAATCGAATACAGCTAGAGTTCTTTCGTCAATCCATGGAATATTTTCCATGTGACCAGAACCGAAGAATATCGACATATCAGAGTATGCCAATTTCCCTTTTTCTGCTGCTGACGCAAGACTCTTATAGAATATTTCATATTGAGAATCATCTGAGAATGATGCAATTCTCATCGATATTTCTTTGCAAATTTCGCCACCGTTATCAAGCTCTCGCAGAACCTCAAGCTTATCTTTTACATGGCGTGAGTTCATAAAGTTTTCCAGACCAGCTAATCCAGATACTTCAGCAACTATTGTTGCTATTTGTCCAAAAGAATAACCAAGTTTTTCTAACCCTTGTGGAACCAAGCCATTAATGAGGGTCATACTACCTCCACCACTAAGTGCTTTATGTTTTACTAGCGAATATTCTGGTTCTGCCGAAGTTGTACATTCTTCGTAAATTCCCATCGGTGCACTAATAGTACCAGTTGGAGCTATACATGTTACAAAGCTATTGCGGAATGTCTTTGCGTTTTTGAGAGCAGCCCATTGTTCGCCAGCTTCTTCAACTACGTCTTTCCAACTATCGTCTAAAGTTATTTTTCCTCCGAGGCTCTTTTTTAAACCTTCGATAGCGTCTTCTGGTGTGAAAGATTCCTCGTATGGTAGGTCTGACGGAGATACTTTTTTAGCCGAAGTTTTTATACCGAGTACTTTTTTAAGCTCGTTATTCATAACTTCGTGCATATTTATAACTTTTCGCAAACTTCCTTTTATAAGTTGATACTTAGGAAATTCTCCCAATGTTGAACCCAATTTTGCACTTACATTATAACATACTGATGTTAACAATGAAGCCAATGATGCTGCAACTGCACGACCATCATCTGAATCGTATGGAATACCAATAGCCATAAGTAATCCGCCG
>JAGAOA010000099.1 GCA_017623955.1 Opitutales bacterium | reverse complement strand
GATAGAAGCCGTAGATATTGAGGATGTAGATCCAGATTTGATATCTGACGGAGTTATGAGTAGGGAACGTGGCGACATTGGATCGCGTTCAATATCACAAGTTTCACTTTCTTTTTTGCGAGATACACGTGATAGTTATTTGATGCCAACACGTGGCACACGTTTCGAGCTTATAAATGATTTTGCTGGCGGTCCATTTATGGGAGATACCGATTTGTATAGAATTGAATTTCGTGCTGGTTATTGGATGCCAACGTTTGACTTTGGTTCGCAAGTGTTGTCAATTGTAGGTCGCATTGGTAGTGTTCAAGGTCTCAACGGTGAAGAAGTTCCATATTTCGAAAAATTCTTCTTAGGTGGTGCATACAATTTGCGAGGTTTTAAGTATAGAAAAGTTGGTAAACTTGGCAAGAAAACTGAAGAGCCATTTGGTGGTGATTCATTTGGTTTTGCATCGATAGAATATTCAATAGAAGTGTTTAATCCAGTTCGTTTTGCAGTGTTCTATGATGTAGGTTTCTTGAATTCAGCAGAGTGGGATTTTGATCCATCAGATTATAATTCAGACGTTGGTATAGGTTTGCGTATCATATTGATGGGAGCGCCAATGCGTCTCGATTTAGGTGTACCAGTTACTTCTGGAAAAGATAATGATGATGGGCCACAATTTAACTTCTCATTTGGAACAATTTTCTAAAAAAAGAGGAACAAATTTAAGTATTTGCTTTCTATAATAAACATAAACTAAACAATAAAAATATGAAAAAAATAATATCAATACTCGCAGCAATAGCATCTTATACTGCTTTGAATGCAGCATCTATATACTATGTAGATATGTCTGTAGCATACAAAGAATTCTATAAGGCAAAGGAAGCTGCAGCACAAATTAACGCATCTGCAGAAACTACAAAAGCAGAACTTCAAAAGATGGATGAGAAGCGTCAAGCTCTTGCAAAAGATCTTCAGGCAATTCAAGAAAAAACAAAGAATCCAGCTTTGACAGAAGATGCAAAAAAGCAAATCATCCAGAAAGAAGCTCAACCAAAGTTTGTTGAATTGCAAAAGCTTGAAAGCGAAATGAAAAATATCGCAGCACAAGCACGCAATCGTTTGGCAGAAAGCGCTCAACGTGTTCAGCAGGTTCACTTTGAAGAAATTTCAAAGGAAATTGAAAAGCTTGCTAAAGAAAAGAAGGCTGATTATGTTTTGGCAAAGCAAGCTTGCTTGTTCTCTGATGCTAAGTTTGACTTGACTGCAGAACTCATCAAGAGAATTAACGCATCAGCTCCAAAGAAATAATATCTTAAATATATTTCAAAGTACGGCATTGCAATGGCAGTGCCGTTTTTTTTTGACTTGGTGTGTGAAATTTATGATAGAAAAACAGTAAAAAAACTTGTAAAATAAAGAGTTTAGAGTACAGTGGAAGTGTATGAGTAATGATGAAAAATTGTCGTGTGGCGTAGTTGGCGTAGGATATCTTGGTCAACATCACGCTAGAATTTATTCTGAACTTGAAACGTCTAATTTGGTGGGCGTGTATGATAATAATCCAGAGCGTGCAAAAGAGATTGCCACTAAATATAATTGTAGGGTTTTTGATACCATTGCAGAACTTGGTGATGCATGTGATGCTGTGAGTGTGGCAGTTCCTACTGATCGTCATACAGAGGTTGCTCTTCCTTTGCTAGAGCAAGGGTGAGATTTATTAATCGAAAAACCAATTTGTACATCGGTTGAAGATGCTCATGCTATTGTTAAAAAAGCAAGGGAAAAGAATTTGATTGTTCAAGTAGGACATATAGAGCATTTCAATCCAGTTATGAGTTTTATGGAAACTCATGTAAAGTCGCCACGTTTTATTGTTGCTGATAGACTTGCTCCATTCAATGTTCGTGGTACAGAAGTTGGTGTTGTTTTAGATTTGATGATTCATGATATCGGTATAATTCTAAAGCTTGCAAATTCGCCAGTGGAAAGAATTGAAGCAGTTGGCGTAAATGTTGTAAGCAAACGTGAAGATATCGCTAATGCACGTATAGTGTTTAAAAACAAGTGTGTGGCAAATTTAAACGTAAGTCGTGTAAGTTTTAAAAAACTTCGTGAAATACGTGTGTTCCAAAAAGGTATGTATATGTCTTTAGACTTTATGAATCAGAAGGGACACATGGTGAAGATTAATGGGTTAACCGAGATTGTTCCAGAAGAAGTTCCGTTTGAGAAGCAAGAACCATTGAAATCGGAATTGGCAAGTTTTATAGAATGCGTAAAGTGTAAGAAGACTCCAAAGGTTGATGCAACATTGGGATTATCAGCATTAGAAGTTGCTCTTGAAATAGAACGTCAAATAGACGAAATAATAAAGGAATAATGAGTGACGTATTACAACTGCGTACTTTTAACTTTGCACCTCCTAAAAAAGGCGAGTGCGATGTCTTGATTTTAGCAGGCGAGCATTCTGGAGATGAGCAAGCTGCACGGATGTTGAAGAAAGCTTTTGTTCAAAAACCAGATTTAAGAGTGTGTGCCTTTGGTGGACAATCTCTAAACGATGTTGGGGCTCAGTTGTTGTTCGATTTTACTCAGTTTTCTGTTGTAGGGCTTTTAGAGGTTCTAAAGAATTATTCTTTTTTTAAGGCTTTGAGTTCTGCAATAGTAGAGTGGATTTGTAAGTATAGACCTAAGTCGATATGTTTTGTTGATTACCCTGGGTTAAATTTGTTAATTGCATCAGAACTTTACAAACGTGGTATTAGTATAAAAGGAGGCGGAACCGTAAAACTTTTATATTATATAAGTCCTCAAATTTGGGCGTGGAAAGCTAAACGCAGATTTAAAATGGCTAAATTATTAGATAGTTTAGCAGTCATCTTTCCATTTGAGGTATCGTGTTATACCGATACATCTTTAAAGGCTCAGTTTGTAGGGCATCCGTTTTTGGAAGAAGAGTTTAAAAATCCAGTAGAGTATAGTTCTGAAGGTAAAATTCTTTTACTTGCGGGAAGTCGTGGAATTGCAGTTTCACGTATATTTCCAATTATGTTGAAGGCGTTGCGTAAGCTTGAGGGAGAAAAAGCTGTGGCATTGTATCCAAGTGAAAGTATCAAAGACATATTAGAGAAATCACTTGCTAGATTTCCAGACCTTGCTGATAGAGTCGAGATTGTAGATAAATCTGCAGTGCCATTGAAAGCTAAAGCAGTAATGATGAGTTCTGGTACAATGTCGTTGTGTTGTTCTCTTGCGGGTATTCCTGGTGCTATTGTTTATAAAGCAAATCCGATAACATATTTGTTAGGGCGTATGCTTGTAAAAATCCAATATCTTAGTATTGCAAATATCTTGCTTGATAAACCTGCATGGCGTGAGTTTATCCAGTTCGATGCAACAGATGAAAATATCGTAGCATATATGCGTCAGTGTTTGAAACCAGAGGTTCGTTCAACTTTTGTAGATTACGCTCAGACCTTGAAAAATCTCTTACACGCCGATGCAAAGAAAACAGCTTCAGATTGGTTGTTGTCGGAGTGTTCTAAATAGGACTATTATAAATAAGTAAAATTTAAAAAAAGATTGAAAATAGCCCTAATTGAGATAACTTTTTTAGTATAAATTTAACATCAAATAAAGATTATGGAAGGCGAAAAAATTACAATATCAAATGGAGAATTAAAAGTTCCAAATAATCCAATTTTACCATTCATTGAAGGTGATGGTATCGGTCCAGACATTTGGCGTGCATCGGTACGTGTG
>JAGAOA010000098.1 GCA_017623955.1 Opitutales bacterium | reverse complement strand
GAACATCATCAGATCTTACACTAGAAAGCGAGCTCAAAAAGGAAATTCAAACAGCAGATAGTATCGATATTTTGTGTTCTTTTATAAAGTGGAGTGGTTTGCGCTTGATTTTACCATATTTAAAAGAAGCGACTGCGGATGGGAAACGACTACGCATTATTACTACCAGTTATCTGGGGGCAACAGATATTAAAGCGATTGACGAATTGCAAAAGCTCCCCAATACAGAATTATTAGTATCCTATGATACAGAGCGTACTCGTCTTCATGCAAAAAGCTATATTTTTCACCGTAATAATGGCTTTGGGACGGCTTATATTGGTTCTTCGAATATTTCTGCACCAGCGTTGACAAGCGGACTTGAATGGAATCTTAAAATCAGTCAGTTTGAATTACCTTATTTGTGGGAAAAGATTTGTGCTACTTTTGAAACTTATCAGAATACAACAGAATTTACCCATTATGATGAGAGTTCTCGCGAACGTTTAACAAAAGCTTTGCGCCACGAAGGTGATAAGGATAGCGACAAAGAAAATCTCATGGCATTTATGGATGTTACACCATATCCGTATCAAGAAGAAATTCTTGATAAAATCCGTGCTGAACGTGAAATCCACAACCGCTACAAAAATTTGGTCGTCGCCGCTACTGGCACAGGTAAAACTGTGATCGCAGCCTTTGATTTCAAACGAGTACACAAAGCGCAACCTAATGCAAAGTTTCTGTTTGTTGTTCACCGTGAAGAAATATTAAAGCAAAGCCGTTTTACATTTCGTAATATTTTACGTGATCAAAACTTTGGCGAACTGCTTACAGGTCATGAAAAACCTGACAATTATGAGCATTTGTTCTGTTCTATTCAGAGTTTAAATTCACAGAATCTTTGTAATAAGCTGAAGGAAGATTACTATGATTATATTGTAATTGATGAATTCCACCACGCTGCCGCTGAAGGTTATCAGAAATTACTTAACCACTTTAAGCCCAAGTATCTATTAGCTTTGACTGCCACACCGGAACGTCATGATGGATTGGATGTGCTGAAATACTTTGATTATCATATAGCTGCTGAAATCCGTCTGCCCGATGCCATTAATCGTAAACTTTTGACACCATTTCAGTATTTCGGAATTTCCGATTGTGTTGACCTGAGTACGCTTAAATGGAGTAATGGTGGTTACGATAAGACACAGTTGAATAACATCTTTACCGATAACCTTGTCCGTGCTAATTTGGTCTTACAAAAAATGCACGAAATCTTGTTGGATATCAATCAATGCCGAGCTCTTTGTTTTTGCGTAAGCCAAAAGCATGCTGAGTTTATGAACAAATTTTTTAACGAAAATGGGGTAAACTCTGATGTTTTGACAGCTCAATCAAGCACTCAGGAACGCAATACTGTACAAGGTCGTTTGATTGCAAAAGAAATCAACGTAATCTGTGTTGTGGATCTTTACAACGAAGGTGTGGATATTAAAGAAATTGATACTGTGTTATTCCTACGTCCAACTGAAAGTTTGACCATATTTTTACAACAGCTCGGTCGTGGGTTGCGTTTGCATGAAGATAAGGAGTGCTTAACTGTATTAGATTTTGTCGGGAATGCACACAAAAACTTCAACTTTGAACATCGTTTTCGAGCGATACTTGGTCCTTCCAGAGAGAACGTTATTGACGAAATTGAACATGGCTTTCGGCATTTACCTGCCGGATGCCATATTCAACTGGAAAAAGAAGCACAAAAGCGTATTCTGGAAAACATAAAGGGGTCTATTTCAGCTGGACGTCAGACAATGTTAATTAGTCGCCTTGCCACATTTGAAAGTGAAACAGGAAAACCATTGACACTGGAAAACTTTGTGGATTATCACCACTTGAAACTATCTACAATTTATCAAAAAGCACTATTCACTCGTTTGTGCCAACAAGCAAATTTGTGTGATGATTTTGAGATTGCAGAAGAAGAACGTCTGTGTAAAGGATTATTGCGTATATGCCATTTGAACTCTGCATATCAGCTGAAAACATTGTTGGAACTTCTACAGGCTCCTGCTGACAAACTAAACAACTTGTCCAAAAATGAAGAATGCATTTTAACGATGTTCCATTTCTCAATGTGGGGAAGGAATTCGTCGATTAAAATAATTCAGAAAAGTATAGCAAAACTAAAAGCCAATCAGATTTTTTTTGCAGAACTGATTGCCGTGCTTAATTACCTTTTGGAACACGCCGATTTAGTTACACAAAAACCAATACTTCCGTTTGATTGTCCGCTTGAACTCCATGCTAATTATACTCGTGATGAAATTTTGGCAGCGTTGGGCAACTGGACAATGGATAAGTCTCCAGAAATGCGCGAAGGTGTAAAATACTTACCTGAAATTAATGCAGATATTTTCCTTGTTACGCTGAATAAATCAGAAAAACACTATTCGCCTACAACCATGTACTTGGATTATGCAATAAGCGATGAATTGTTCCATTGGCAGTCACAAAGTACCACCAGTACTGAATCAGCAACTGGTAAACGCTATTTAAACGGGTCAAGCACTATTTTACTTTTTGTTCGCGAAAATAAGAACGTCGTCAATGGGTTGACTTCAAGTTATTGTTTTCTTGGTCCTGCTAAATACGTTTCACATAGTGGTTCACGCCCTATCAACATAACGTGGAAATTACTCTACAAAATGCCAGCTCGACTTTGCCGAATGACCGAACGCATGGCTGTAGCGTAAGAACAAATCCTACGTCAAGAAATATCCGCCAGCCTTGGAGGCGTATCTAAATTCAATAAATTCGCTTAGGGATTTTAGATATCGGCGAACGGTTCGGATTGGAATATCTAACGCGTTTGCAATATCGGTTGTAGATTTCTTATACACCTAGTATCAAAATTCTTGCGTGCAGGGGATGGAATCGAATCATCACTCTCAAGGTTAGATATTCAATGAATACTTCTGTATTTTCGTTTTCCAAATTCGACACTTGTGCCACTGATTACTCTTTTGAGGAATTGCTTACTTGTAACACGGTGTTACAACTGACTTGTTTTCGATGGAGGAAGGTACAGCCAAATAAAGTTTGATATTATGCTATTGTTGTATTTGCACCTTGATTGTTTTTTATGAGTCCAAGTACATCGTTTACTCTGCCACGTTAATACACCAAAGTGCCATTTGGGCACTTAAGAACTCAAATTTGGCACTTTGGAGATTTTAGTAATCAGATGGAAACAGCATAGTCGTAACGCTTCTATTCCACTCCGTGATTATCCAGATTTTCTCTCCGTCCGGCAAAGTGTATGCAAATAGTAAACGTTCGCCATCTTTGAGTGCTTGGTCGTTTGTTTCTTTATCTTCTTGGCAGACTTCACCCCAATCGCCTTGAGCGTGGCGAACGAGATATGGAAGCAATGTGAAATAATTCATTTCACAATGTTCAAATAGTGTTCTTGTTGTTACGATTTCTCCCAATGGGAACTTTGAATTTATTAGTACTTCTGGTTCATGATTATTCAGTGATGTTGAATGTTGTTTTGATGTATTCTTTGCCTTTTTCAGTTAGCATTATCCAGAATTGGAAATTAAGTAGCCTTTTTTATTCAAAGAAGATAGAACCCCAGAACGTGTTCTGGCATTAAATCCTCGGTTTTGTAGGTTGTCGGAAAAGACATCAGCCCTAAGGATTGATTCTAATCCGTGTTCATAGAATTCATCTTCGATGAACGCCTGCATTACTATCTTCTCTTTTTCAGTTAGGTTTTCCATTTTTACTCCTTTATTGAGATTAGTGGTTTGTCTATGTTTCTATTATACCACAATTTAGATAAATCTACAACGTTTTCTTTATCTTTTTTATTGTGTATCAACCACTTGCACAAAAAGAATGCCGAAAAAATCTTGCATTTTATAGCAAGGATGCCTCTGCCTGACAGAAAATAGTAATCTTATATCTAATTATCTAATTTCATCTCAAATTAGGAAATTAGATGTAAGATATCGCATAAAAAAGACGACAAAAGCTGTTGCAAATTGTTGAGTATCTGCTATTATTGATGTATGATGCCAAGAAAGACAGAAATCAAAGTATCTAATGAAGATAAAATTATCATAGATGAAAATGACGTTATTCGTTTCAAGCTCCCCCAAAAGGCGATAGGCACTTGGGTCTTAGAAACTAAAAGTGGTAGATATTACAGGCTACGAAAAGTACGGCTTGATAATTATCTTGCATCTGACAAATACAACAATTTTCAGAACATTAGTTATCGAGACTATCATGCTTTGATAATATGTTCAGATGACAAAAAATTTGACTCACTTTTTACAAACATATCGCCACGCAAAACAGAATGGGTAAAATCTCTAATAGCTGAATTTTTCAGAGACCCTGAGTTGAATGTTGCAATTTCTACCTTAGGAAAATTCAAGGTAGCTAAGTATATTCTTTCAGATACAGACAGAACCAATGGCAACAGCAAATATAGTTCGACGTCTGAAGCGATAGCGTTTTGGAAACGAAACAAGGAAAGGTATCTTATAAATGACGACCTTTAAAATGCACTTCACCGACTGTTGCACTTTTGTTGCTATTTTTAACGCAAAAACACGCAAAAATACTGCTCAACACGTCTATTTAGAAAAAGTAAAAATACGCAAAAATGAACAAAAAATGATATTTTGCGATATTTGTAAATGTATGAATTTTAACAACTTCTCAAAATTACAACAAACACACAACTTGTTAATCCTCAATTCGTTAGGAAACGCTCGTTCTATCCGTTGAACTATGAGGGCTAAATAAATTTTACTATACGAAACCACTAAATCATACGTAAGACCACAAGTCAATTTTTAAACTCATAGATCTATTATTGAATATAGAAACAATAAAATTTATTAACAACACTTATATATTCTCGAAATAATCAGAATCTATACGCTTTAGTTTTATTACTTGATAAGGACTAACTCCAACATCATGTTCTATCATTAAATCCGACAACTTATCACCATCTATTAAAATAACTTTATGCGTAACATTCTTCACATAATCAATAGCAGTTTGACAAAACTTTGATGTTGTTATAAAAATTCCTTTAGATGCATGCTTACCAGCTAATGCACCAACAAAACTTTGAATTTCTTTTCGTCCAATATCATTTTGCCAACGCTTAGCTTGCAAATATATAACATCAAGTCCTAATTTATCTTGATTTATTATACCATCAATACCTTCATCGTTTGATTTTTTTGTAACTAAATTTCCATTTTCATATCCACCATATCCCATAGCTAACAATAGATCCATAACTAATTTTTCAAAAGCGTATGGCGAAATATTTAATATGTTATCAATTAACTCTACCGACAAATTTTGTTTTATTTTAGCATAAGATTGTGCAATCAATTCTTCGGGGGTAGATAAATAGTCACTTTCGGAGATATTCTTATTTTCTTCTTTTATTTTTTTCTGACCATATTTTTCTCTAAAGTTTTTATATTTAGAAATTAAATAATTTCGATCCATTGTACCCGACAATTTTGATTCTGATAATCCTTGCTCAGTAATCTTATAAACACCTCTCTTTGTCGTAGTTAATAAACCAGCCCAACACAAATCAAGTTTTGCCCATCCTACTCGATTATCTAAAACCGTTTGACTACCTCCTGGTAAGCGAAGAGCTTTTTCTTCTTCTGTAAGTTTAAACTCTTTACCCATTTCTTCACATATTTCACGCAAAGAATGTTCAGTGGGATATTTTGCCATAAACGTCAAAATCGGGCGTGTAAATTCAAAAAATTTAGGAATACTCATATTAAAAAAGGTTATTATATGTGATAAGTGTTATGAAATAACTAAAAAAAATCAAGAACAATCCCCTTTTTTTATTAAAAAAAAGCATTCATGCGCAAAGCATCCCCCCAAGTCAATTATTTCATAAAACATTTGAGATCAAAAACTCGAGTAGGTTGCGTAAACAAAGAGAACCCGTTAGACTTTCATCTAACGGGTTCATAATACTGGCAACAACCTACT
>JAGAOA010000097.1 GCA_017623955.1 Opitutales bacterium | reverse complement strand
TGTAATGATGCGTATTGTCGATATTGTTTATACATTGCCATTTACAATTTTTGTAATATTGCTTATGGTTGCGTTTGGACGTTCGCTATGGCTAATTTTTATAGCAATAGGAGCGGTAGAGTGGCTTACAATGGCACGTATAGCGAGGGCATCAGCCTTAGATATAAAGTCGCGTCAGTTTGTCGAAGCGTCTATGTCGTTGGGACAATCTAAAATTGGTATATTGTTGAAACATATTTTGCCCAATATGATGTCGCCTATTTTTGCGTGTGCTGCACTTACAATTCCTAGTGTAATGATGTTGGAAGCCTTCCTTAGTTTTCTAGGACTTGGTGTTCAAGCTCCATTGCCATCATGGGGAAGCCTTATAAAAGATGGTGCAGAATTTATGGAAGATGCTCCATGGCTTTTAATATTTCCAACACTATTTTTCAGTATTACGCTCTTTTGTCTAAATCGTATCGGCGAAGCTTTATCAGAAAGGAAAGTTAAATGACGATAGCAATCATTGGCGCAGGGGCATCAGGTATGTTTTGTGCTACTAGTTTGGATAAACGCTTTGAAGTAACTATATTTGAAGCACAAAATGCTCCATTGAAGAAACTTTTACAAACAGGCGGTGGACGTTGTAATTTTACAAATACAAATATAGATTTACAACAACCTAAAGAGTTTTATCCAAGAGGTGCTGGCAATTTACGCAAGTTATTTCGCCGTTTTTCAGTGCAATCGGCTCTTGATTTTTTTCAAGAATTGGGCGTTTGTGCAAAGGTTGAAGATGAAGGCCGAGTCTTTCCAATTAGCGATAAAGCCAGTAGTGTAGCAAATGCTTTGTTGAGAAATACACGTGATAAAATTGTCTATAATGCTCCAATCGTTTCTATAAGAAAGGTGAACGAGAAATTTGAAATAACACCAGCAAACGATGAATCAAAGCTTTTTGATGTCGTAATTTTTGCCGTAGGAGGACATTGGATTCCTACCCTAAAAGACTCTGTAAAGAACCTACAACATTCCTTTTTGCCTGAAATTCCATCGTTGTACGCATTGTGCTTAGATTGTGCTACATCGCCCGATTGGAAAATAGCAACATCCATAGCAAATGCATCTATTTGTGCAGACTTTAACGGAAAGAAAATTAAAGTATCTGGAGCTATGCTTCTGACTCATTTTGGAATAACAGGTCCTGTTGCATTGAAGTTTTCGTCTTTTGCAGCTGAAGAATTGTTTGCGTCTAACTTTCAAGCGAAAGTAGTAATTAATTTTATTTCTGCAATGAATGCTGAAGAAATTGTTAAATGTTTTAGAGTTGCACGTCAAAGTCAGTCGAAAAAGCTGATAAAGAATTATTGTCCGTTTGATTTATCTATGTCGTTTTGGCAATATATTGTGGATAAAAGTGGGGTTAGTGATGACATAACATACGCCAATTTATCTAAGACAGATGAATTAAAAATAGTAAAAATTATAACATCTTTTGAATGTTCTATTGTTGGGAAATCGTCAAGTAAGAGCGAATTTGTAACATGTGGTGGAATAGATTGTAAAGATGTCGATTTTTCTACAATGCAAAGTAAAATTGTAAAAAATTTATTCTTTTTGGGCGAATGTTTAAATATTGATGCAATTACAGGTGGATATAATCTTCATGCAGCATGGGCTACAGGCTTTTCGTGCTCGGAATACTTAAATAATAATCTAAAAAATGAGTGATTTTCGAAAAAAAATAAAAAAAAGCTTGATTTTCTAAAAAAAAATACGATGATAAGTACATAATAAAATATTTTCCTCCCCCATCATATATAGATAGCAGTGCTCGATTGAAATTATATCGGGCACTGTCTTTTTTATGTTCTTTATTTAAAATAATCAGATTTATTTAGTTATTCCTCCTATATTTAATGGAATTAGAAAATCTTTTTTGTTGTCTAATTTGTTTGAAGTAGTCAGTATGTACTGCAATGAATTTTAATGTTGATAGTATCCGCAAAGATTTCCCTATTTTAAATCAAACGACAAAATCGGGGAAGGCTCTTGTTTATTTTGATAATGCAGCAACGGCACAAAAACCACAGTGCGTTATAGATGCTATCGCAAAATTTTATTCAGAAGATAATGCAAATATACACCGTGGTGTGTATGAGTTGAGCGATAGAACTACAACTGCATACGAATCTGCTCGTCAAACACTAAAGAGTTTTGTGAAAGCTTCCGATGAATACGAAGCAATTTTTACATCTGGAGCAACGGAAGCCTTGAATATAGTTGCTCAATGTTGGGGTAGAGATAATCTTAAATCGGGCGATGAAATATTGCTTTCGGAAATGGAGCATCATGCAAATATAGTGCCGTGGCAGTTTATTGCAGAAAAGACGGGTGCTGTTGTAAGGGCTATAAAGATAACTCCATCTGGAGAGCTTGATATGGACGATTTCAACTCAAAGCTATCTGAAAGAACAAAAATTGTTTCACTTGCACACGCATCTAATGTTTTGGGTACAATTAACGATATCGAAAGTATGGCAAAGCAGGCGAAGAGATTTGGAGCAAAAGTTAGCATCGATGCCGCTCAATCATCTCCGCATTTGCTTGAAGATTTGAGCAGTGGGCTTTTCGATTTTGTTTCATTGTCGTCGCACAAATGTTTTGCACCTACTGGTAGTGGTATATTGTATGCTAAAAGCAACATTTTAAATAATATGCGACCATGGAAGTTTGGTGGCGATATGATAGAAAATGTTGCTTGGAGTGGTACAACATTTAGGAATGCACC
>JAGAOA010000096.1 GCA_017623955.1 Opitutales bacterium | reverse complement strand
TGGCTTAGATACTTTTTGTGCTTTACGAATGTTGTTTATGAAATCTTGTTTATCCATTTTTCTTGAACCACTTTCTAAAGTCGCCACCTTTGAATTTTGGCAGAGTTCTTGTTTTGAGCCAACGTCCAAGAGGCCCAACTTTAAACCAATCGAGTGGGATAAAGTTTGCTAATTTGTTGAATGGTACTCCCAAACGCCAAAGCTTTGGTGATGTTGCAAGTACTGCCCACGCTTTGAAGTTGATATCGTTTGCAACTTTACAATGACGACGTTTTGCTTCATCTCGCATTTGCACTATCAATTCAGGAAGTGGAATTTTTGCAGGGCATACTTCGGCACAACCTCCGCATAATGAACAAGCTTTTGGCAAGTCGGCAAATTTATCAAAATCTTTACCCGCCAACAGTGGCGAAAGTACTATTCCCAATGGACCTGGGTAAACTGCTCTATATGCGTGTCCGCCAACCAAGCGGAAAACGGGACATTTATTCATACAAGCTCCGCAACGCATACATTTGAGGATATCGGCAAAATTACTTGATAATATTTCGCTTCTACCATTATCCAAAAAGATTAGGTACATTTCTTCAGGGCTATTTTTCGATTTACCAGCACCAGCCACAAAATCTGTATATACTGTTGAATGTTGCCCTGTTGCACTTCTTCCTAACAAATTCAAGAACACTGACAATTCTCTAGCCGAAGGTATTACTTTTTCAAACCCAGCTATTGCTATATGAGTTTTGGCTCCAGCCATAGAAAAACGTGAATTACCTTCGTTTGTTGCCAATACAATAGCGCCTTCCTTTGCTAAAACATAATTTGCCCCACTTATAACTACATCTGCGTTAAAGTATTTCTTGCGGAGGTACTTTCTTGCATTTAAAGTTATATGGGTCGGCTCTTCATCGTAAGGTGCTATGCCATGCTTTTCAAAAGATGCTGCGATATCGTCTCGCTTACGGTGGATTGCAGGTTTTACGATATGCGATGGACGTTCTCCATCAATTTGGATAATCAATTCGCCAAGGTCGGTTTCCATTGCCTCGACTCCATTGGCTTCTAGATAATGGTTTAGCTCGATTTCTTCTGTCGTCATACTTTTTACTTTGACGACATTTTTGGCATCTTTACTTCTTATGATTTCCAAAATTTGTTTTTTTGCTTCGTCTGCATCTTTAGCAAAGAGAACTTTTATTCCATTGGATTCTAGCGATTTTACTGCTTGTTCAAGATTATCAGCCAAATTCATCGACTTAATTTGATTTGCCAATTCGCGCAAATGAAATGTCTTGTTTTCTTCTGGATAGGCTTGCTCTAAGCTCTTTTCTCTAGCTACTGTACTGCCGATACTCGCTGTTGTTAGAGCGTCTTTAATATTGGGATTAATATCGGCACAAAATTTGTCAATCGGTTGATTTGCCATTACAAAAGCCCTCCGTTTTTCAAAGCTTGCACGTATATCTGGCAGACATGTTGGGCAGGGTAGTTTATTCCCAAACGTTCGGCAATACCGCGTTGATGCAACAAGCAAGATGTATCGGCGGCGGTAATTATATCTGGATTTGGTGCTGTTATTTTACGAACTTTCCTTTCGCCCATTTCTGATGATATTTGTGGGAACACTACTGAGAATGTTCCACCAAAGCCACAACAACCTTCGCTATCAAATTCAGCAATTTCGATTCCTTCTATTGATTTTAAAAGTTTAATCATTGCATCGGGCGTACCTGTTCCTTTTGTATGGCATGACTGGTGTACTGCAACTTTTGCTTTTAATTTTCCTCCAATTTTTTCTATTCCCAATGCATTTACTAAAAAGTCATTCAATTCCCACACGCGTTCGGCAAAGGCTTGTACTTTAGCTTTTGTTTGCTCATCTTCATCTTTAAAAGCTATTAGTGCGGAATCAAACAGCATTGCTGCACAAGATCCACTGGGGACTATCACAGGATAATCATTGCTACTGAATGCATCTATTGTATGCAAAATTACTTTGCGGGCACTTGCGAAGTCTCCACTATTGAAGGCTGGTTGACCGCAACACGTTTGATTTGGTGGAAGTATTACTTCGCATCCGAATTTCTTTAAAATCTCTACTGCATTTTTTGCAGCATCGGCAAAAATTGCATCGCAAAGGCAAGTTGCCATGAAATTGACTACATTGCCTGTTGTTCGTTTTTTAGGTGGGTTCATCTTTGTTTTTTATTGTTTTTGTGATTTTGTTGAATTTAGTCTGATTACCCAAAAATGCAAGGATTTTTATACAAGAATTCATAAAATTTTCACAAAAAAAAGACGTTCTTAGAACGTCTTTAATTATATAAAAAATCAAGTTTTTATTAGAACTTTGCTAAGCGCATATCCTTTTCGTTGACGAATGCTTCGTGGAATGCAAAAGCTTTTGCCAATGTTTGTGGTGTATGTCCACACGAAACTGCCTTGAGGTAATCTCTGAGCAATTCTTTGTAGTCTGGATGTGCACACTTTTCAATCAATATTTCGGCACGTTGCATTGGTGTTTTACAACGTAAATCGGCAACGCCAAATTCTGTTGCTATAATGTTTACACTATGTTCTGTATGGTCGCAGTGCGATACGTTTGGAACTATTGCACTAATTGCACCATTTTTTGCAACAGATGGAGTTGTATAGATTGATATATAAGCATTTCTTGTGAAGTCGCCACTACCACCGATACCATTCATAAGATTCTTACCCATAATATGTGAGCTATTTACGTTACCTTCGAGGTCAACTTCGATAGCTGTATTAATAGATATTATACCTATACGACGTGCTACTTCAGGGCTATTCGAGATTTCTTGTGGACGCAATATGATTTTACCACGGAAGAAATCTGGATTTGCGTAGATTTCTTGTATCTTCTCTGGGGTAACTGTGAGTGATGTTGCTGATGCTGTCTTGATATGACCATGTGCAATGAGGTCGATAACAGAATCTTGCAATACTTCTGAGTACATTGAGAACTGTGGAATGTCTGGATTTTCACCAAGTGCACCCAATACTGCGTTTGCGATATTGCCTACGCCACTTTGAATTGGCAAAAATTCTGGTGGAATTCTGCCCGCCTTCATTTCTGAAGCTAAGAAATCTGCAACATTTTCACCAATTTTTTGTGTGATTGGATCAGTTGGCTTGAAAGGCTTTACTTCGTCAGCCAAGTTAGTACGTACAATACCAACAATCTTGCTGGGATCAACCTTCACAACTTCTGAACCGCATCTATCACCAGCACTATAAATTGGAATTTCACGACGCATTGGTGGATTTGCTGTTTCGTAGATGTCGTGGAAACCACGGAGTGCCTTTGAATGATATTCATTGAGCTCGATGAGGATTTTATCTGCCAACTTCAAGCCTGTTGGGGAAATTCCAACCGATGTTGAAAGCAAGATTTCACCATTATCGCTTACATCAACTGCTTCAACTATTGCCCAATCGATTTTTCCCATAAAACCATAGTTCATGAACTGTGGAGTCATCGAAAGGTGCATATCAACAAAGTTGATTTCGTTTGGTGCAGCATTCGCACCAGCACGCAAGTCTGCGTTCGATTGATATGGAGTTCTAAAGTCGATAGCCTTTGCTCGAGCGAGTACGCCGTCGCAAGAATCACCAGTAGATGCACCTGAAATAAGGCTTACTTTGAAAGGTCTGCCAGCTGCATGTTCTGCTTCTGCCTTAGCTGCCAAAGCCTTTGGTATTACTTTTAAAGCGCCAGCTGGAGTAAAACCACTCATGGCGATTTGTTGTCCGTTTTGAATGAAGCTTGCTGCTTCTTCTGCTGTTATATATTTATAGCTCATTTTATTTTTATTTAAAAAATTAAGGCACGGATTTTTTAGGTCGCGTGCCATTTTTTGTTTAAGTTATTAGTGGGCAAGAGTTGCGATAAAGAAGCCTGCTACGAGGGCTGTACCGATAACTCCTGCTACGTTTGGTCCCATAGCGTGCATGAGCAAGAAGTTTGATGGATCTGCTTTTGCTCCTTCTACTTGCGATACACGTGCTGCCATTGGAACTGCTGATACACCAGCCGAACCAATCAATGGATTTATCTTTTCTTTCAAGAACAAGTTCATTGTTTTTGCCATCCATACTCCAGCTGTTGTTGAGAAGCTAAATGCTACAACACCTAGTGCCAAGATGTAAAGAGTTTCGGTTCTGATAAATCTATCGCCCGTCATAGTGATACCAACCGATGTTCCCAAGAAGATTGTTACTACGTTGATAAGCTCGTTTTGTGCTGATTTGATCAAGCGTTCGCATACGCCTGATTCTTTGAGGAAGTTACCGAGCATCAACATTCCAATGAGGGCTGATACATCGGGAACTAGCAATATACAAGCTATTGTAACAACCAATGCAAAGATGAGTTTTTCCAAACTAGAAACTTTACGCAAACTTTTCATTCTGATTTTACGTTCTGCTTCTGTTGTAAAGAAACGCATAATTGGTGGTTGGATAATTGGAACAAGTGCCATATAGCTGTATGCAGCAACGGCAATAGGGGCTAACAAGTGTGGTGCTAACTTATTTGAAATAAAGATTGATGTAGGACCATCCGCACCCCCAATAATACCGATTGATGCCGCTTCTGGCGATGTAAAGCCCAAGCAAAGAGCTCCTATGAATGTTGCAAACACACCAAACTGTGCTGCTCCACCAAGCAACAACATCTTAGGATTTGCAATGAGCGGACCGAAGTCTGTCAATGCACCAACTCCCAAGAAGATGAGCGGTGGGAACAATTCTAAGAGAACCCCAAATTGGATATAGTGATACAAACCTCCTGTTCGTGTGTTAAATACATCGACAAGTTTTTCACCTGTTTCAACTTTTTGACCTTCTTTTATCAATGTAGTTGCTACATTCCCTGTTGCTTCTGCCCATACAAAATGGTCATCTGCATTGAGTTTCAAAGGTTTGCCGTTGAATACGATATCAAATGTTGCACCATTTAATTGTTTTTCAATTCTCTTTTTAGGTTCGTATTTAGTAGGCGTAACGATAGCAATGAGATCTGGAATACCTTTTGCCTTTTTAAAGACATCCTTTCTTCCTTCTTTGCTTGTTACGTCTTCAACCATTTTGAAGAATGCTACTACATCTTCGGCGGCAGTTTCTTTACTCTTTGCTATATCAGATACCTTTGTAGGCAACTGTTTTATCATACGTGGAGCAAATGCGGTATCTCCTTCTTTTACTGTTACAGTTTTTACGATACCTTCAACTGGCGAGATTAGATAGCCCGTAGGTTTATTCAATACGCCTTCTGTTGGGAGATTTGCTAACAATGCACCGAATGCGATTGGCACTAGAAGCAATGGCTCGTATTGGCGGAAAACTGCCAAGTACATCAACACTGCAACAACGCTCCACATCACAATCATACGCCAATCGACATAGCAAAATCCCGACTCGTATGCTAATTCTATCAAACTATTAAGCATGATATTTTGTAAATGTTTAGTGTTTCTTGTTTCTATGTGCGTGCCAACATATTTTTGGCACGCCATTTAATTACATACCGATGAGTGGTTCACCTTCTTGTACACTCTGACCTGCTGCTACGTAGATTTTTGATACTACGCCATCGGCAACTGCGTTTACTGGAGTGTCCATCTTCATAGCTTCGAGCATAACGAGCAAGTCGCCAGCTTTTACTGCTTGACCTTCTTTTACTGCAACGTTCTTTACTGTTGCTGCCAATGGGCAAACTACATCGCCAGCTGCAGCAGCTGCTGGAGCTGCCTTTGGAGCTGCCTTTGGTGCTGCTGGTGCTGCTACTGGTGCTGCAACTACTGGTGCTGCTGCTACTGGTGCAGGTGCGGCAACTGGTGCTACTGATGCAACTCTCGAACCGAGAATTTCAACTTCAACTTCGTATGTTTTTCCTTCGATTGTAATGCGTAATTTTTTCATAAATTTTCTTTCTATTTAATTAGTTAATTTTATTTGTTTCTTAAAGGTGTATAGTTTTGGGCACTGAAGATTTGTTCTCTGCCGTGTCTTGCATAGTTGAAATCTACTGGCTTGAACGACACTACTCTAAACTCTTCTTCTTCGAGTGCAACAGCTGCAGCCGCAGTTATTACTGCGAGCAACTCGCCTGCATCTTTAGAGATGTCGGGCATTACGCTCGCTACTGCCGCCGATATTGCTAATGCATGGTCTTCAGGAATATCAGCAGATTTTGCTACTGATTTCCCTTGTGCTGGCTTTGCTACTTTCTGTTTATCGGCAACAACGAATCCTAGTCCTATCAACGATGTTGCTAACGACAAAAGAAACAAAACTAACATTACCATGCAAAAGCCCATTGCCGAAAAGCTCAATATTTGCGACCAATTCGGTTCAAGTGGGATAAGTGCTGATAGATACATTTTTATCTCTTTCTATATTAGAGTGGAATATTGCCGTTTTTCTTTGGCAATGTTGTTGCACGCTTCGAGAGCACTGTTCTCAATGCCATTGCAATTACGCCACGCGATTCTGCTGGTTCGATAACGTCTGTAACTCTACCTGAGCCTGCTGCTTGGTATGGACTTTCAAACTTATCGCTATATTCTTGCATATTCTTTTGTGCTTTTTCGGCTTTTTCTTTTGGATCTTCTATTCCTTTAAGCTCTTTGCCGTAGAGAACATTTACAGCACCCTTTGCACCCATAACTGCAATTTCTGCTGTTGGCCATGCAAAATTCATATCTGCACCCATTTCTTTACAGCACATTGCAATGTATGCACCGCCGTATGCTTTACGCATTACCAATGTAATCATTGGAACTGTCGAGGCTGCGTAGGCGTAGAGCATCTTAGCTCCATGACGAATGATACCACCGCGTTCTTGTGCCAAACCTGGCATAAAGCCTGGAACGTCAACAAGGTTGAGAATTGGTACATTGAACGAGTTACATGTTAAGATAAATCTTGCTGCCTTATCTGATGCATCGATATCTAAGCAACCAGCCTTAAAGTTTGGCTGATTTGCAATAATACCAACTACTACACCTTGGATACGTGCAAAACCAACTACAACATTCTTTGCAAAGTATTCTTGAATTTCAAAGAAATCTGCATTATCAACGAGCTTTGCAATTACGTCTTTTACGTTATATGCTGCATTTGCATTTTCTGGAACGATGTCGTTAAGTTCTGGGATATAATCGCGGACTACTGGTTGCGACAAATCGTGTGGTGGTTCTTGCATATTATTCGATGGCAAGAACGACAATAACTTTGCTGTCAACTCAAGTGCATGTTTATCGTCTTTTGCAACAAGGTGGATATTACCAGAAACTGTTGCGTGGGCATTTGCAGTTGCAAACATTTCCAATGGCGCTTCTTCGCCCATTGCTGCTTTGATAACTTGTGGACCACAGATAAAGAGGTTTGAATTCTTTTCTGTCATAATGATGAAGTCCATCAATGCAGGGCTATATGCTGCACCACCTGCGCATGGACCAGCAATAATTGATACTTGTGGAATTACACCAGAGCACAATACATTTTGACGGAAAATTGATGCGTATCCTGAAAGTGAATCAACTGCTTCTTGAATTCTTGCACCACCGCTATCGTTAACTCCAACAACTGGCATTCCGTTTCTTGCGGCAAATTCCATGAGGTCAACAATTTTCTTTGCGTGTGCTGCACCGAGCGAACCTCCAGATACTGTGAAGTCTTGGCTGAATGCTGCAACTGGTCTACCACCAACCAAACCTATTCCGCAGATTACACCGTCGGTAGGAAGCTGTTTCTTCTCCATGCCAAAATTATGACATGTGTGTTGAACATGCATTCCGAATTCTTGGAATGAGCCTTCATCGAAGATTGCCATAATTCTGTCGCGAGCAGTCATCAAACCTTTAGCACGTCTTGCTTCTAGCTTTTCTTTTCCACCTGCGTTCAGAGCTATTTCTCTTCTATCGATAAGCTCTTGCATTTTTTTCTTTGATATTGCCATTTTTACTTATGTTTTAAGTTTTTGTTTTTTTTAATTAGTGACAACCACATTCGCCATCTTGGCAGATTTCTGTGAGTACACCGTATGTCGACTTTGGATGCAAGAATGCAATCTTCTTTGCGTGTGCACCAATCTTTGGTGTTTCGTTAATGAGTGCTACTCCAGCTTCTTTTGCATGTGCGAGATCTGCCATAATATCACCACTATTGAATGCTACGTGATGTACGCCTCCATGTGGGTTCTTTTCGAGATACTTTGCTATTGGGCTATCTTCTGATGTTGGTTCGAGTAATTCGATATGTACTCCACCAACGTTGAAGAATGCAGTCTTTACCTTTTGTTCTGCAACTTCTTCAACGCCTTCGCATTTGAAACCAAGTGCGTTTTCATAGTATTTAATTGAATCTTCAAGCGATTTTACCGCTATTCCGATATGGTCGATTTTACTAATCATGATTATTTCCTTTCTTATGTTAAATAAAATTGTCGATATTTTTTACTGTTCCTATCATTTTCTTCGTTTCGCAAAAGAAATGGAAACAGAATATAGATAATAATAAAGTATATGCTATGTCTTACATTGACTTATGCAAGCATTTTTTATCCATTTTTCTGCCTAAAAAATATGCTTGAATGTATTTGTAGAATATGTTTGTATCATATCATTCTTTTAGAATTTATTTAGTCTGTTTTTCCAAAGATTTTTCATAGCAGTTTCAAATATATTGATTTATTTGTATTGTTAATTAATTGCTAATCAAATAAGTTATGGATAATTTACAAATTGTAGATGTGTGCGGAATTTTCGCTCCAACAACTAATAATAACGGCGTTTTGCTCAATGCGAAGCATTCTGGCAAAACTAAGCCGACCGACCCATATGTACCTAAGGAACTCGTTCAACGTTTCAACATCAAAAAAGGTCATTACATTATGGGTAAGGCTCATCAGGCTAATGGTCATAAAAATCCTAAAGTACGATTTATTGAGACTATTGATGGTATTCCTTGCGTAGAACGTCGCAAATTGAGGTCGTTTCAAAATTTGACAACGATTGCTCCTCGCGAAAAATTAACTCTAGAAACTAAGGACGGAAAACTTACAAATAGAATTATTGATATTTTTTGTCCAATAGGCAAGGGTACTCGAGGTTTAATTGTTGCTCCTCCTCGTACAGGCAAAACTACTTTGTTGAAGGACGTTGCTATGGGAATTATTCAAAATCATCCCGAGTGTCATTTGATGATTTTACTAGTTGACGAACGTCCTGAAGAAGTTACTGATTTTCGTATTGATGTTCCTGAAGCGGAACTCTTTGCATCTTCAAACGATGAGGACATAAATACTCACATCAGAATCTCCGACTTAGCCATTGAACGTGCAAAACATTTAGTTGAGGCCGGAAAAGATGTTGTATTACTCATGGATTCTTTAACACGACTCGCTAGAGCTCACAATGCTGCGAAAGCAAACAGTGGAAGAACTATGTCGGGGGGGCTTGACATCAGAGCTTTAGAACGCCCAAGACAAATTTTCTCTGCTGCTAGAAACACTGAAGAAGCTGGTTCCCTCAATATATTAGCTTCTGCTCTAATCGAAACTGGTTCTCGCATGGACGAACTTATCTTCCAAGAATTTAAGGGTACAGGCAATATGGAAATGGTTTTAGACAGAAAAATTGCTGAAATGCGTATTTGGCCCGCTATAAATATTTCTTCTTCTGGTACTCGTCGCGAAGAACTTTTACTTTCTGAAGACGAACTTGACGTAGCTTCTTTCTTACGCAGAGCGATGGCTGGTTCTAAACCTGATGCCATTGCTGAGACTTTAATTTCACGCATGAAGCAAAGCAGAAACAATGCTGAATTTATATCTCTCATAAACTCGTAAAAACGAGTTAGGCTCGCGGATGGGCTGCTTTATGTTCTGCTACTAGCTTTTTGGTATTTAAGTGGGTATAGATTTGTGTTGTTGAAAGGCTGGCATGTCCGAGCATTTCTTGTAGCACTCGCAAATCAACACCTTCATTTACTAGATGTGTGGCAAATGAGTGTCGCAATTTATGTGGGGTTATATTTGAGGGAAGTCCACTTTGTATCAGATATTTTGCCAATGCTCGTTGGACATAACGCGGATACATCGGTTTTTTTTGTGAAGTATGTAGTATATATGCATCGTTATCGGTCGACAGTGCATATTCTTTACGCCATTTTTGCAAAAGTTTTCCTGCAACTTCTCCGAATGGACAAAATCGCGTTTTATTGCCTTTACCAACTACTATTGCTGCATTACGCACAAAATCTATATCTTTCCATTTTAATTGACATAATTCACTAATTCGCAGTCCTGCACCATAGAGAAGTTCCAAACACAGTGCATCTCTATGAATTGATATAGG
>JAGAOA010000095.1 GCA_017623955.1 Opitutales bacterium | reverse complement strand
TGGTATAATTGAGTAGTAATTAGCCTTATGTTTCCGGCATCTTGTTAATTACGCAGCCGTTTCCTGTTGGCGCAGGAAGCGGCTATTTTTATTTTGTTTATAAACTTAGGGTTTTTCTGCTACTTTTATTTTACCGTCATTAACTGCATCGAAATCATCGTAATTAAGTGTAGTCATTAAACGCAGTTCTTCGTTTTCTTCAGCACCAAGGGAAAGATTTTGTTGTTTTTCTCCTTTGATGTGGAATTGGAAAACGATATTTTTCTTGAAATCTGCAATTTTGGTTACAGCTTCTGCGGGAATTCCAAAATAAGCAACCGAGAGCATAGGCGGTTGGTCAACTTGAAAATTAGGAACTACTTTCTTCATTGGGTAAGCAATATCGTCAATTACTATTTCGGCACGGTTTTCTATGATTTTTTTGCGCATTTGATTAAATTTTACAAGAACACCGTATGATGCAACATTGTTGGAATCAATGGTTTTAATTACATCAATGTTGGTAACTCTGTTAAAATACATAATCTTTTTAATTGCTTTGTAAGTAATGGTATCGTGAATGTTATCTACAGATGTATGGATTTTTGCGAAAGCAGGGCAAGCAAATAAAGTTGCAGCTGCCAGACAAGTTAACAAGATTTTTCTCATCATCAATCATCCTTCCTTATGCCTCACCGTTTCCAATTGCGTTACGCAGCATTCACGGTAGAGGTCATTATTTCTGCTATGCTTAATTTCGTGCAGCATAGTTTCTTGATTGCTCTCGCGGGTAAGGCGAGCGTTAAGCACATAGGTTTCTGTACCATCTGTATCGGCACAAATGAAGCCTTTTACTTTATAAGGCAGGGGATAGAGAACAACTCTATTAGTCAATGTTACCACGTTCTTTCTTTTTCATACGTTGAACCATTTCAGCAACGAACTTCACATCTTCCGGAGACAAGTCTCTGCTGGCGTCCATGAGAATACGCAGGTCGGGATTGTCATGCAACTCTTGTGCGAGTGCTGCAGTTTCGGGGTTTATGTAATAGCCTTGGGGTTCAGTAGGTTCTTCTTCCCAACCCATTATCACTGAAGGTGGAATTTGTAAAACCTTTGCTAAAGAGGCAATACGATTACGTTTCATATTTGTGATATTACCAGCTTCCCAACGGGAAACAGTTCCTTCGCTAACACCAACAGCAACAGCGACATCTTTTAAAGTTAAGCCTAAAGCTAAACGTCTATTCTTAATGATTTCTTTGATATCTGTAATAGTCATAATGCTCACTCCTTATGAAAAGGATAGCATTTTTATTGCAAAAACGCAAGGTTAAAATAAAAATATTGCATAAACGCATTGACAAGGCAGTTTTGGTTATGGTAACATTAACTTGCGTAAACGCAAGGAAAGGAGAAAGGAACATGTTTAACAAGGAAGCGTTTATTGAAAAAGTCAAAGAAAAAGGTTTGACTTTAGATGCACTGGCAGTTGAACTGGGAATTAACTATTCTACTTTATACAGAAAAATGAATGGAGATAGTGATTTTACCAGAGCTGAAATCCAAAAAGCCAAAGCAGTTTTGAATCTTGATGTAAATACTGCTGACGCTATTTTTTTTGGTCTTTAACTTGCGTAAACGCAAGAAGCGAAAGGAGCTGCCATGAAAGAGATTGGTTACACAGTAGCAATAGCCAATCCTAATGCGATACAAAGCAACCTATCTGCGCAGCGGCAACTGGCAGAATGGCT
>JAGAOA010000094.1 GCA_017623955.1 Opitutales bacterium | reverse complement strand
GTTTTCTTTGACTACTGCGATGCAAATTTTGAGTTTTGAGAGAAGGCGCTTGACTAATCTCGTAAGGTATGGTATACTAACGGCAGAAGAAAAACTCGACACGGGGTGAACCGTTTAGTCACCTGACGGTACGAGTTTGCTATAATCGCGGCTCGGTTTTGGATGAGAATTCGGCTTGACCACATCTTTGACCATCTACAGACTTGGACTGTGTGGAAACAGTGCGAACGAGAGCATCGGAAAGCATTGGTTTCGGACTGAAAAGCCCCCAAAAGTCGCAAAAATTACTTAAAAACCAAGTGTGCAACTCTTCGGGACGTAGAAGTCGCAAGTTCGAATCTTGTCACCTCGACCACAAAAAGCCTTGGAAACACTACCGTTTCCAAGGCTTTTTGCTTTGCTTGTTACGCAGCTTTTAAGGGGGTGTTGCGCAATTTGCTACGCAAAATTGTGTAACACCTAGGGCTTTTGAGGGCTCTGATCTGCATTTATTGGAATTGTTTAACATATTCTCTCTCTTTTTTGTAGCGATCTTTCATTTTTAATATGTTTTTGAGACACCCGTCTTGGGCAGATAAATATTTATAGATAGCAGAAGGAGATATGTTATTTAACATTTCTTGTAACGAAGAAACAACATTCAACAATAAACAAACAACATTAACTATTTTGTTATGAATGTCTTGATTGGATATTACATATTCTGTTGGAATTGGCATCAAACCTTTTTCTCCAAATTTGTAATTTATAAGTTCAAATGGCGACACATTATGCACCTCTTCATTTCTAATTCTAGTCAAAAATTTTGTGTCCTCGTTTTTGAACATTACTCTACATGCTGAAAGAAATTTTTCAATGTAAGCCCATCCCGAGATTTCTTTGTACTGTTGCAATGCTTTACACCACTCTAATGTATTATCCGTTTCTTTTCTATCCATGAAAAAGTAGTATCTACAAAAAGATTTGACACTTTCTGTATATATGTCGATGTTAATACAAACTTCACGGCATGCAGCACGATGATTCCCAATCAAAACATGGTAGTTTTTATCTTCGCAAGATTCGCCATCGAATTTGGACAAAGCATCTCCCAAAATCTGAAGTCTTTGCAAAGACAAAACAAGATAGTCTGCGGTAGCATTAAGTCTTCTAAGACGTTCTATATGCCAATCGTTTATCACATCATTATGCTGTAACTCATTAATTGCATCAAGCTCATCCTCATAAGCAAAAAAACTGTGGTCTAATTTTGATGTATCCAAAATCAAATCAGGCAAGTTTGTGATTACTTTTTCCATGGCACTCATCTCCCTTAAAACATCATAATTTTTCATTCATATTATACCACAAACCATCCCCATCCGCAACATTTACGCAAACTTCCCATCTCGCCTATTCGCAAACGCATCAATACGCGATATAATAATTCTATCTCAGCAAGATAGGAGATCATTATGACGGGTTGTTTAGCACTACGAAAAGACGTTTACTACTCCTTCAGCAAATAAATCATCATTGCCATGTGCCATGCGTGTTCGGCATCATTTTCTCGTCTGCCGTGTCCGCTCAAGTGCGTTTGTCGCAAGATGTTCTTTTCCTTGTCGGCTTCAAGTATAAAACCCAACTGTTTTTCAAAACGTTCT
>JAGAOA010000093.1 GCA_017623955.1 Opitutales bacterium | reverse complement strand
TTTTGGAGGCAGCAACAAGCTGCATGGCATGAGTAATCTGCCCTGTGCTTTTTACCGCTTTAATGCGGTTGCGGATTTCACGCATTCCCTTCATAATAAAAAAGCCTTATGCAAAAGTTTTCTTCCACTGAGTACAAGCGTTTTTCAACATACTTGTAAGTTCATCGCCTATAATTTTGTCTTTGAGGATTTTATCTAAAATATCGTTTGCGTTATTCTTAAAGAAATCCTCAAATCCACAAACAGCTTCACCAATTCTTTTAACATCAATGTCATCGAAGAATCCATTTTGCAAAGCCCATAGTATTGAAATTTCAATAGGTGCTGATTTTGGTGAATTGTTATTTTGTTTCATAACTTCTACCAATCTGTCGCCCTTGTCGATAATGGCTTTTGTTCTTGCATCAAGGTCTGAACCAAACTGTGCGAATGCAGCCAATTCTTTATATTGAGCATACTCGCCTTTTAGTTTACCTGCCACTTGTTTGAAAGCCTTAATTTGAGCCGAGCTACCTACACGAGATACCGATATACCTACCGATATAGCAGGACGAATACCTTGGTTAAATAAGTCTGTTTCCAAGAATATCTGACCATCTGTAATAGAAATAACATTTGTTGGAATGTACGCAGAAACATCGCCTTGTTGTGTTTCGATAATAGGCAAAGCTGTAAGTGAACCTCCACCATATTTTTCATCTAGACGAGCCGAACGTTCTAGCAATTTAGAGTGCAAGTAAAATACATCTCCAGGATATGCTTCACGTCCTGATGGGCGTTTCAAAAGCAATGAAACTTGACGATATGCAGCTGCGTGTTTTGACAAGTCGTCATAAACAATGAGGGCATCCATACCATTCTGCATAAACCATTCTCCCATTGCACAACCGGCATAAGGAGCAATGTAAAGGTTTGCTGCGTTTTCTGAAGCTGAGGCAGCGACAATAATTGTGTATTCCAACGCACCATGTTCTTCTAGTAGCTGAATAGTGCGCGCTATATTTGCGTTTTTCTGACCAATAGCAACATATACAGAATATACTGGACGAAAATCTTTATCGCCCGAAGCCAATCCCTCTTTGTTAATTTTTGCTTGATTTATAATAGTATCTAAGGCAATAGAAGTCTTGCCTGTACAACGGTCTCCGATGATGAGTTCTCGTTGTCCACGGCCGATAGGAATCATGGCATCAACTTCCAAAATACCAGTTTGTAAAGGTTGATTAACTGATTTTCTTGGTAGAATACCTGGGGCGATTTTTTCAACAGGATAAAATTCTTGAGCATTTATATCGCCTTTGTTATCGAGAGGTCTTCCCAATACGTCAACAACTCTACCTAATAAGCATTTCCCAACTGGAACACTCAAAAGTTTACCAGTAGTTTTGCCTTCATCGCCTTCATTTAGTGAAGTAGTATCGCCTAGTAGAACGCAACCAACTTCATTTTCACCAAGATTAAGCGCAATGCCAAAAATGCCGTCTTTAAACGAAATCATTTCGTTGTACATTGCTTGACTTAACCCATTTAGGCGAGCAACACCATCAGCTAAAGCTATCACTTTGCCTACATTGCTGTGGCGATTTACGCTTTCGAGTGCTTCTATTTTCGCGTTAATTTCCTTTAAAATTTCGTTCATTATTATTCCTGTTTATCGAATTTTACAAGACTGCGCCAACGTATTGATTTTATCTGACGTCGAGCGTTCAAAAATGTCATCGCCACAAGTTATGCGAATTCCCCCCAAGAGATTTTTATTCAATTTAGTCTGAACTTCTACCGACTTACCCATACGCCTTTTAATTTTTTCCATAAGCATATCGAGTGTTGTTTTCGATAGCTCGCCAGAAGTTTCAATTACGGCAGTTTGTTTTGATAGTATAGGTTCAAGACGCTTTGCGTATTCTTTAAGAGTTGAAATTTGTTCCGAAGAATCGACCTCTTGAAGTATGTAATCACATACAGCTCTGATACGCTCGACATTGGCAAATCCATTTTCATCGAGCGACAAATTTAATAACATTTTTACTCGTGCAGATACGTTCATTTTACAAGTCTATATTTTTTGCAGCATTTTCTGCCAAGCGTGAGCGTTGTTCGTCAGTGAGTATATCGTCGATTGCTTTTTGAGCTGCTTTTACAACTAAATCGGCAAGTTCACTTCTCAATTCTTGTTTAATGCGCATTCTATCGCTTTCAAGTTGAGCTTCATTTTTCAAGCGAATTTCTGCAGCTCGTTCATTTGCTTCCTGACAGGCACGTTCTATCGTATTTTTTGCTTGTTCGCGAGCATCTTTTAGGATTTTAGCACTTTCTGCAATAGCTTGATTTATTTTTTCATCAGCGAGCTTTTGAGCGTTTGCTAATTCTTCTGCTGCTTTTTTAGCGTCATCTAATCCTTTTTGGATTTCATCTTGACGCTTTTGAGCAGTGATAGAAACTGGGCGAAATACAAAATAATACAGGGCAAGAGCAACAATGGCAAACGACACTCCTTGACTAACCAATAGTTCCCATTCTACCCCGAAATCAGATAAAAATCCTAGGGGTGATTCTGATGTCGCTATTATTGCGTACATAAGTTCCTTTTATTATTTACCGAGGAACAAAGCGTAGAATGCAACAGCTTCTGCTAAAGCCATACCTAATATAGCCAAAGTCATAACTTTGCCCGATGCACTTGGGTTTCTACCGACAGCTTCAACTGCTTTTGCACCTACATAAGCAACGCCCAATGCTGCTGCAAAGCAACCAAGTGCACCTTGAATGCTACCGTTGATATTTACTACTGTTTCTGCTAGTATTTGAATCATAATATTTCCTTTTGATTGATTGTTTATTTAAATTAATGTTCTTCGTGTCCAGTTAAAAGTCCTACATAAACTGCGGTAAGAAGCGTAAACAAGAATGCTTGAATAAATCCGATTAGCATTTCTAGTAGGTAGAAAGGTAGAGGAATCAGCCAAGATAAGAATCTCCACGAACCTATTGCTAAGTTGTGCATATTATCTAGCAATACTTCTCCGCCAAAGTTGTTGCCGAATAGACGGAAAGACAGCGAAATTAATCGCATAATCATTGAAATTATATCGATACCTCCAACCGCAAAAAATACTGCAAAAAGTGCTATATATATGGGTTTTGCCATTTCTGATGGATTTGCTTTGTTGCCGAACGTATCATATAAAAATAATTTAGGTCCAGCATATTTGAACACCAAATATCCCCATGCTACAAAAGAGATAATAGCTAATGCTAGAGTTGTATTTAAGTCTGTATTTGCTGGTCGTAAGAAAGGAACAAAATGTTCTTTACCATTAATCGTTTGTTCTATACCAATCGAAGCTACTCCAGGTAGGAGACCGCTCCAATTCATTATTAAGATGTAACAGAACAGACCTATCAACAACGGGAAAGCTCCTTTGAAGGTTTTGTGACCCATAATTGGTTCAAGAGTTCCCTTTAAAGCGTCAATTATACTCTCAACAACTAGTTGTCCCTTCGACGGAACTAATTTTGCACCGCCTCTGATAAGAAATCTAAAAAATACAATAATAATAAGGGTAAAAATCCAAGTTGTAAGCATTGAGTTTGTAATTGGAAACCCTGCAATATCAAAAAGATACTCACCTTGAAGATGAGCTGCCTGCGCTTTGTTAGCCGATGCAAAAAATCCGGCTAATATTGTAAAAAGTGTACTAAATTTGATAAAACCCATTATTCACAATAATGATTAAAATAACAACTTCTTGAACATCGCTTATTTTATAAGTTAGGTCAAGTTTAATCGGTTGTTTTTTCTTTTTTTTTGTAGAAAATCGCAATATTAGCAAAAGTTTATTTTACAAAAAATGCGTTCCAAATAGAAACGCACTCTTTGTAATAAAATTTGCAGAATTTATTTTCTTTTAAAATAAACAATCATTAGAGCAAGTAAGCCGAAAATCATTGCCCATTCAGCTGGTTCTGGTACTTGAGTATAGATTGTGTAAATACCACTACCATCGGCAGTTTCTTCAATCCAAAGATTTACACCAAGTTCTCTGAGTGCAGAACTATCTTCTGTATAGAAGTCGATATTCATAGCAACGTCATTGGGGTTGTACACTTTTAAGTAGTCGTCCATATCAGACACGAGGATTGAACCTTTTATTATATCATCAGCCAATGAGATATTTACAGTAGCACCTTCGGTTTCGGCTACGATAGAGCCAATGCTAAGAACTGAATCTTTAGCTACATCAATTTTGAAGAATTTGTCGTCCCAAAGTTGAAGCGTTGTAATTGTTGCAGAAGCTACTTGAACATCTAATTTTGCATTTTCACCATTTACGTTTTCCGAGGCATAGTGGTTTGAAAGCTTATTTATTTCTACCGAGCCCTTTCCCTTTAGAAGCATAACGGAATTTTTGCCGATATTCATAAGTTTGCTGTTGATAAGCTTTTTACCTGCATCGATATTGAAAGTTGTGGTTTGGTTATTCATAATACTTGCATGAGTTTCTGGGGTCAAATTCCAAGTATCGTGCAAATTTATGGTAGTCGTATCCATTTTCAAAGAATTAGGTGAAGTTATAACGCCACCTTCGTTTAGTGTAATGGTTGAACCTGTACCAATGTAAAAGTCGTTTGTTACCGAACCATTAGTAAGATTTAATTTTCCATTTACTGTTAAAGGTGTATTGTTGAGATATAATGTTTTGTAGCCCTTAACACTAGTTGGTGTAACGAGTCTCAATTCTGCCCCAGTTTCAATTATAATTTCAGAATTAGCGAACTGATACAAACGTTGTCCTGAAAAACCACCAACTTCTAATCTGGTGTACAAGGTGGAGTTTACTTCTGGTGTTTTTACAACAAGCTTTGCATTATTGAACGAGAAATACGATGCACGCAGTGTTGATTGGGTATAATTTTTAGAATTTACTTCATTGTATTGAGCTTGTATATTGAGCGTGATATTGCTAACTTCCATCTTTTGTTGATTAGCAGCTTTATTTTGTGTTGTAAAACAGTTTACGTTGAGATTTAAAATGGAAGTGTCTTTGGATACACCAACTACTTTGCCGACAGCAGTTTTAGTGGTATCGCCACTTTGTAAATACACACCGTCGTCTGTGGTTTGATTAAACGTAGCTTCTACATTTTCACCAACATATACATTGCCAGATTGTTCACTTTCTGTTCCTTTGAGATAAATGTAGCCTGCAGTTTGATCTAAAAATGCGCCATTACCATCAAATGAGATATAATCGAAATCGCCACCAGAGGTTGTGAAAGTGCCTTCAGTGCCAATGTTTATTGCATCTAAAGCCCATGCAGACAATGCAAATAAGGTCATTATTGAGTTTGTTATTAGTTTTTTCATAGTAGATTTATGATTTTAATTGTTTTATAAATAAAAAACCAAAGACGAGCTAAAATAGTTCGACTTTGGTTTTGTAGAAAAATAAAAAAAAATTATTTTTTAGGGGGGGGCAATATTTGAAGCGTTTTGTAAGTTCTACAAAACTCGATAACATATTACAAATATTAAAGTTAACTTCTTTCAGCATATCGCTACCCTTTGGTACAATGATAAACTTCTTTTTTTATTTGTAAAGTAGTTTTTTGGGGTACCATTTTAAATTTTAGATACATACAATACTTGGTGATGACTTATTATTGTATATGTGAAATAGAGTCTACTTTGGGAGATAAGCAATTCTAATAATACTTGACAGAACTAAAAATATACAACATAAAAACCGAAGAGCTTAGAAATTTGACTTTTCCTAACAGTTCTAAAACAAAAAATTAGAAAGGTATATTAATTATAATGATGGGTATTAGTTTAAAAAGGATTGTATTAACATTGCTTATAGCGTTTTCAAGTGCAGGACTTTTTGCACAAGTTTTTACAAATGCTGATATAACACCTTCATTCAAATATGAAGGCAAAAATTTTGATAAGGCAATGTGGAAATTTACAGAAATTTCCAAAACAAAAACTGACGATGGCGAAGTTTCTGTTATAGAGTATCTTTCGCCCGATAGTGCAGTAAAGTTAATTTTAACCGTAAAAAATTTAAAAAAATACAATGTGATAGAATGGCTACCTGAACTTGAAAACGTTTCAGGGGCTCCGAGTGGTAAAATATCCGATTTTAAATCGATAAATTGGCATGCTAAAGCAACACAACAGAATGTACTTTTGCGTCGCCATAATGGAACGACATGTCGTTTCACAGATTTTGTACAAGTAAACGAGATAATTGGAAGACTCATGAATCCACCCTCGGTTTTTGGCAGTGATGGTTGTTCAAGTCGTGGTGCTTTTCCATTCTTTGCTGTTGACTTTGATGCTATGAATGGCGTGTTAGTAGGGATTGGTTGGTCGAGTTCTTGGCGTGCGAGCGTTTCAAATTATCTTGTAAAATCGCTGAAATATCCTGGTGGCGCAAGAGCTGATTGTCAACAACGATACGCTGAACGTCAGGGTAAGTTTTCTATTGTGGCAGGACTTCCAGACGGTATGGCAGACTTTAGGTTGTCTCCAGGCGAAAGAATTCGTATGCCAGCAATATTTGTGGCTAATCGTATAAATACAAGCATAGAAGACGCACAAAATTTGCATCGTCGATTTATGTTTGCTTATCATAGTCCAAAAAATTCAAAGGGCGAAATCATAAAAACACCAATCTCGGTTTCTTTCTGGGGCGCATATAAACAAGATTTTGTTCTAAAACAGATAGGTAAGCTGAAAAAATACAAATTTCCTATCGATATAATTTGGCAAGATGCTGGCTGGAATGGTTACGACGCTCTTAATCCTGATGACTGGTGGGACATTGTCGGTTATTGGCGTGTAAATAGAGAAATCTTCCCCGATGGAATACGAGCAATATCTAATGCTGCGCATGATGCAGGTTATAAAAATATGCTCTGGTTTGAAATGGAACGCACTGGTGTAAACTCGCCAATCTTTAAAGAACATCCAGAATATTTTACTGGTGATGGTAAAATTTACATGATAAATCTCGATGAGCCAGATGCATTTAAATATCTCTTCGATGCAATGACCAAGGTTTTAGATGAGGAAAATATTAGTTATTTGCGTTTAGACTTCAACATTCTAAAACCCTTGCAACTTTGGCGTAAGCGGGAAACTCCAGATACTCGTGGACTTGCAGAAATACGCCATATAAACGCTCTCTATAAGTTCCTAGATAAAATTCGTGCCGCAAGAGACAATATGCTTGTTGATAATTGTGCAAGTGGTGGTCGTAGACTCGACTTTGAAATGGCATCACGCTCTATACCATTGTGGCGTTCAGATGTTCAGTGCATCGGCGTAGACGATTATGATATTGCAAACCAAATTCAATCAATGAACCTGCTACAATGGTTACCACAAAACGCTGGGGGGGTAAATGACTTTCACAATACCGACGACTATTCGTGGTTGAGTGGCTTTACTGGTGGTATGACAATAACTTTCAATAAGCATCTTGCCTCAGATGAAAACGATGATGAGGTTTTTGGAAAAGCCTCCAAAAGACTTAGCAAATTCCGTCGTATAGGCGAGTTGTTCTATGGAGATTATTATCCACTTTTCAAAAATGTGGAAAATCCTACTGTGCCATTCGGATACCAACTTAACAATCCAGAAGATAAGCGAGGTTGCGTTGTAGTATTGAATAGAAAATTGTGTCCTGAAAAAACAATTACAATATCACCACGCAAAATTAAATTAGATGCTCAATACGAAGTCGAAGATTGGTACGGAAAAATAAAGACAATGTCTGGTAAAGAGCTTGCAAACTTGCAAATTTCCCTGCCCGAACCACGAAGCTTTGTTGTTCTTTTCTATCGAGAAATTTAGAATTTTTTACCTGACGGATTTTTATCTAACGGTCACCGTTGCCAATGCTTCGCATTTGGTTCTGCGAGATAAAGGAGTATTGCCTATAAAAGTGCGTTTTTAACCGCAAGCACCACGTGGGCAAACTATATACAAAAAAGGCTATTCCGAAGAATAGCCGTTTACCATTATAAATAAAAAATTGCCCACAGGCTTAGAATTAACGAGGGTTGGAAGTTGTAAAACGGGTGTGGTGTGAATTAAAAGAGATGTTTGCGAGTTTTTTTGCAACACGTGCACCGTCGCCAATGCTACGCATATGGCTCGGACTGTAACTGTATATAAGTACTTCTCACCCGAGCAGACGCTCTTTTAACCGCAAGCACCACGTGGGCAAGCTATATATAAAAAGGCTATTCCGAAGAATAGCCTTTTACCATTATAAATAAAAAAATTGCCCACGTGGTGCGTCCACACACGTTTTTACTTGAAGTTTGGAGGGGAATGTAGAATATATATGGTAATGCTCGATTTAAATAAACTCTATGATGTTATAGTATGTGGTGCTGGTCATGCTGGTTGTGAAGCCGCATTGGCGTCGGCTCGCATGGGTGCTGAAACATTGCTTTTGACTGGCAATGTTGATACTGTTGCACAAATGAGCTGTAATCCAGCTATTGGTGGGCTTGCTAAGGGGCATATCGTTAGAGAAATAGATGCTCTTGGTGGTGAAATGGCTGTTAATTCCGATGCTACTGGTATTCAGTTTAGAGTTTTAAATATGTCGAAAGGGCCTGCGGTGCAGTCTCCTCGTGCGCAGTGTGATAAAAAGGCTTATCAGTATAGAATGAAAGCTGTTTTAGAGCGCACTCCACATTTGACAATGTTTCAGGCAGAAGTTACCGAGTTGTTGGTAAACGATGGTAAGGTTGTTGGCGTTGGTACAAATTTGGGCGCAAATTTTAAGGGAAGAACTGTCGTGCTTACAACGGGAACATTCTTGAAAGGACTTATGCACGTTGGTTCGTCTAAAACAGTTGGTGGTCGAATGGGCGATTTCTCATCAAACTTGCTTTCCGATAGTTTGATGAAAGCTGGTATAAAACTTGAACGTTTAAAGACGGGTACACCAGCTCGAATATTGGTTGATTCAATAAACTTTGATAAATGTTCAATACAGTATGGAGATGTAAATCCTTGTTTATTCGGTTTCTATGACACAAGAATAGATGTTGATGCAGAGCCCCCTGCCCTGCCGCAAGGCGAAAATATTCCAGATTTTTCAGATGAGGCACTTGAAAACCGTTATACAGATTTACCAGATTCTTCTGGAAGAAAAGCTAAGGTTTTGTCGGCAAGAAGAAGTCATCTGCAAAAAATGTTCCACGTGGAACAATCGTTAGCTTTTGGTGATTTTGTCGGTTTTGGACGCAATCAGATGTGCTGTTATGAAACTGAAACTAGCGAGCTAACAAAACAAATTATAATGGCAAACCTTAAGCGTTCTGCCATGTATGGTGGTGAAATTAAGGGAGTTGGGCCTCGTTATTGTCCAAGTATTGAAGATAAAATGGTCCGCTTTGCTTCGCACGAAACCCATAGATTGTTTCTTGAGCCTGAAGGTCGTTTTACGGCTGAGTGGTATATAAATGGTTTGTCTACGTCTATGCCGTTGGATGTTCAGCTTGATATTATTCGCTCTGTTGCGGGGCTTGAGAATGCTGAAGTTGAACGTCCGGCGTATGCGGTTGAGTATGATTATGCTCCACCAACCCAACTAAAAGGTTCGCTTGAATCTAAGATTGTTGAAGGGCTATTCTGTGCGGGTCAAATAAATGGAACAAGTGGATATGAAGAGGCTGCTGGTCAAGGTTTGCTTGCGGGGGCAAATGCAGCTGCTAAGGTTTTTGGAAAGCAACCTATTATCTTAAAGCGTCATGAGAGTTATATTGGGGTTCTCGTTGATGACTTGGTT
>JAGAOA010000092.1 GCA_017623955.1 Opitutales bacterium | reverse complement strand
GTGTGCTCTTCCGATCTGAGAGATTTGTGCTCGTCCGATTCGTAGTCGCTAGAGTTTTCGCCGTCTCTGTTTCGCATTTTTATGTAGCTTCTGCGTTCATATCCAGTGTATATCTGGCGTGGACGAGTAATGCGCCCTTTAGTTTGCGATGCAACTTCGTACCAGTGAGCAATCCATCCGGGCATTCTGCCAATAGCGAACATTACAGTGAACATATCTACTGGAATTCCAATAGCTTTCAAAATCAAGCCACTGTAAAAGTCGACATTAGGATATAGATTGCGGTCAATAAAGTAGCTGTCAGCTCTTGCTTTTTCTTCAAGGCGTTGAGCTATGTCTAAGAGAGGGTCTTTGAGCTTTACAACTTGAAGTACTTTTTCAGCCGATTTTCTTAAAATTTTTGCGCGAGGGTCGTAAGTTTTGTATAGGCGGTGACCAAATCCCATTAAGCGATAGTCTCCTTTTTTTGCGCCAGCAATAAATGCGTCAACGTCGTCTCCACTTTTATGGATTTTCTCGAGCATTTGAATAACCTGTTGATTTGCACCACCATGTAGAGGTCCCCAAAGAGCGCATACGCCAGCCGATACAGACGAGAAAAGGTTTGCTCCAGAGCTTGCGACGACTCTAACAGTTGATGTCGAGCAATTTTGTTCGTGGTCGCCGTGTAAAAGAAGAATTAAGTCTAGAGCCTTTGTGATGTCGTCATGTGGGTAGTATTCATGATATGGCTCAGTGAACATCATGTGTAAGAAGTTCTGACTGTACCCTAAATCGCGTTTAGGATAAATCATAGGCAAACCGTTCTTCATACGATAAGCCATAGCGGCAATGGTTCGTACCTTACTTAATAAGAGGGCTGCAGCATCGTTAAAGTGCTCTAAGTCGTGTTCGCGCTGATTAGTGACCATGTGTGGATAGTAACAACCAACCGAATTTAACATAGCCGAAAGAATTGCCATCGGGTGAGCTGTAAAAGGGAATCCGCCATCAAAGAAGTGCATCATTGCCTCGTGTAAGCTGGCGTTACGCAAAACTTTTTGAGAGAAATCGCTCATTTGTTTGCGAGTAGGTAAATCGCCATAAATAATTAAATAAGCAGTTTCTATAAAAGTTGAATTTTCAGCGAGAGTTTCAATGGGAATACCGCGATATTCTAAAATTCCTTTTTCGCCATCTATGTAAGTAATTTGGCTTTCACATGCTGCAGTGTTAGCAAGTCCATCGTCAATAGTTGTATAACCAGTTTGAGCGCGTAACTTAGATATGTCGATAGCCTTCTCGCCCGTAGTTGCCTGATGTACAGGAAAGTCGTAGTTGTTAGCTCCTATTGTTAATTTAACTGTTTCAGATGTTTGCATGTGGTGTGTATAATTTAAATATTTAATTTTCGAGATAGCCTCTGTCGCAGAAAAACTTTGCCTATTTTGTAAGTTTTAAGAAATTGCGATATAGGGTCAAGCCTTTTATCTGACTCTTTTCTGGATGAAATTGAGTTGCAGTAAGTTTTCCTCGCATTATGGCACTAGTAAATGTTTTGCTTCCGTATTCAGTTGTGCCGAAAATGGCATCATCATCTAGGCAGTCGACGCAATAACTGTGTACAAAATAGAATTGGTCGGAAGGAGAAATATCTTGTAAGAGGATGTTGTTTTTTTCTTTTCTGAAATCGACATTGTTCCAGCCCATATGAGGAACTTTGTACTCGCGTGGAATTTTTAGACGATTTACAGTTCCTTTAAATACTCCTAAACATTCTACACCGCCACCTTCTTCTGAAAATTCAAACAAAGCTTGTAGCCCCAAACAAATTCCAAAAAATGGTTTATCTTCTGCTATCCAGTCTTTTATGGCTGTATCGAAGCCTGTAACTTTAAGTAGTTTCATTGCGTCAACTATGCACCCTTGACCAGGAAAGACTAATATATCGTCATCGCAAATTTCTTTAGGCGATGTAATTAAGCGCGAGTTAGCACCAGCAACCTGCCATGCTTTTAAAACGCTACGCAGATTACCCATTCCGTAATCTATTACTGCTACATTTCTGTAATTTTCCATAAAAGCTATACATATAAATGATATAAATGTATAAATGCAAAGCTTTTTTATGTTTTACCCAAAAAACTTACATTTTTGTGCACATTTTTTGCATTTTTTTAGTGTTTTTTGAGCAATTTTTTGATGTTTTTTTATTAAAAAATTACGTTTTTTTGTTGAAAATAAATCTTGCAAAAGTGCGATAAGTGTATTTTATGGTAGGTTCTTTTTGATAATTATACAGTGTAATTATCGTAAACAATAAACCTCAAAATTAGAAATATCCAAGGTTTGCGAAAGCAAATACGGAGCAAAAAATATGAATATCACAGTAAAAGACCTATTAGACGCAGGCGTACATTTTGGTCACCAAACACGCCGCTGGAATCCAAAGTCAAAGCCTTATGTATACGATCACCGTTCTGGCGTTTCAATTATTGACTTGGAAAAAACTTATGAACAGCTCGAAAAAGCATCAGCATTTATAGAAGAAGTTGTTGCAGACGGTAAAGATGTTATGTTCATTGGTACAAAGCGTCAGGCACAAGAAATCCTCCGCGAAGCAGCTAATATGTGCTCAATGCCATATTGCGTAAATCGTTGGCTTGGTGGTACATTAACAAACTTCGAAACTATTTTGACAAGCCTCAAGAAGTACAAGAAGTTCATTGCTATGGAAGAAGATGGTCGCTTGAATAAGCTCTATGCTAAAGAAGCTGCAGCAATCCGTCGTGAAATGGACAGAATGAACCGCAACTTTGAAGGTATCAAGAATATTTCAAAACGTCCAGGTGCTGCATTTATCGTTGATATCAAGAACGAAGAAATTGCAGTAGCAGAATGTCGCAAGCTCGGTATTCCTGTTATAGCTATCGTTGACACAAACTCTGACCCAACTTTAGTTGATTATCCAATTCCAGCTAATGACGATGCTGTAAAGAGTATCCGCTTAATCACAGAAGTGATTGTTGAAGCTCTCCAAAATGGCCTCAGCCGTCGCAATAATGCAAAAGCTGCTCCACAAGTAATCGCATAATAAGGAAGGTTATTTATAATGGAAATTAATGCAAAAATGGTAAACGCTTTGCGCACACGTACTGGCGCAGGCATGATGGATTGCAAAAAAGCTCTTGTAGAAGCTAATGGTGATGAAGAAAAAGCGGTAGAAATTCTTCGTATGAAGGGTGCTGCTATTGCTGATAAAAAAGCATCGAGAACTGCATCGCAAGGCTTGGTTTCGGCTTACATTCACTCTAACAACAAGGTTGGTGTTCTTATCGAAGTTGCATGTGAATCTGACTTCGTTGCTAAGAATGATGACTTTAAGGCTTTTGTAAAAGACTTTTGTATGCACATTGCAGCAGCTGCTCAAATCTGCATTTCAAAAGATGATGTTCCAGCTGAATTAGTTGCTAAGGAACGCGAAATTGCTTTAGCACAACTCGCAGAAGATAAGAAGCCTGACAATATTAAAGAAAAGATTGTTGAAGGTAAAATTGCAAAGTTTGTTGCAGGTGTTGCACTTCTCGAACAACCATTCGTTAAGGATGATTCGATGACCGTTGCTCAACTCTTGACAAGCAAGATTGCTACAATTGGCGAAAAAATTGAAATCAAGCGTTTTGTGCGCTATCAAATTGGCTAATTTCTTTAATTCACAAGCAATAGAGTGTTGGCTTTTTGCGATTTTGCAAGTCTTGCAGATAGTACAATCTTGTGCAAAGCTTTTACTGAACACGTGTTTGGGGCGTAGATACGCAATATCTTAAGCAAAGCTCTATTGTTTGAAAGTTTTTTATAGAGTCGATTTTCTCAATGAAAGTCGGTTCTGTTGACAAAAGTTTTATTTTATCCGTAAAGGAATACAATGAGTGAAATAATAGATGGCAATGCAGTAGCAAAGGCAATTCACGAAGAATTGACTTCGGAGTTAGCGAAGTTGAATTTATCGCGCAAGCCTTGTGTAGCTTTTATTCGTGTTGGCGAAGATCCTGCATCTGTTTCTTATGTAAAAAAGAAGGAACGTGTTGCAGGTGAAATCGGTATAACGAGTAGATTACACATTATGCCTGAATCTATTACTCAAGATGAGCTCAATGCTTTGATTGATTCGCTCATTGATGACGATAACGTTGACGCAGTTCTCATTCAGGCTCCATTGCCAAAACACTTAAATGAACGCGATACTTTTAACAGGGTTCGTGCTGATAAAGATGTAGATGGCTTTAGCAATGCAAATTTGGGCTTTTTGTGTCAAGAAGATAGTCGAGCTTTTGTAGCATGTACTCCAGCTGGTATTATCGAGTTGATTAAGCGTTCAAATGTTGAAACACTCGGTAAAAAGGCTGTTGTAGTTGGCAGAAGTTTGATTGTCGGTAAGCCAATGGCTTTACTTTTGATGCAAAAAGGTTTAGATGCAACAGTGACTGTGTGTCACTCAAAGAGTGAGAATATGAAGGAAATTTGTGCAAGTGCAGATATTCTGGTGGCTGCGGTTGGTCGTCCGAATACGATAAGTGCTGATATGGTTAAAGAAGGTGCTTGTGTGATTGATGTTGGTATTAATCGAATCCCTTCTGATAAGACTAAGAGCGGTTATCGTTTGGTTGGTGATGTCGATTTTGAAAACGTCGCTCCAAAGTGTTCGAAAATTACACCAGTTCCTGGTGGTGTTGGTCCGATGACGGTTGCTATGTTGATGAAAAATACATTGGCAGCATATAAACGTCATCTGGGGGTAAAATAAAAGCGTAAAAATCTTTAAAAAAGTAAAAAGAGTTCTTGACAATCACATAAATAGTGTATTTCATAACTAACTTTTCATTAAATTAGAAACGAGAGACAGCAATGAAAGTCGTATCATCAATCAAGTCTTTGAAAGGACGTCACCCTGATAACAAGGTTGTTCGCAGAAAGGGTCGCGTATACATCATTAATAAAACAAACCCTCGCTATAAGGCTAAGCAGGGCTAATTAACTTTGGAGTTTGGAAAAATGAAAAACGATATCCATCCTGATTATCATCCAGTTTGCTTTGTTGACGTTTCATCGGGCGCACGCTTCTTGACACGTTCTACAATGAAAAGCAAAACTGTTGAAAATATCGACGGTGTTGACTATTATATGGTAACACGCGACGTTACAGCAGATTCACACCCAGCATATACTGGCGAAAAACGCTTTGTTGACACTGCTGGTCGTGTTGAAAAGTTCCAGAAGAAGTTCGCACGTCGTCGCGGATAATTCTAACAATTTTAAATGGGCGCGTATGCGCCCTTTTTTTGTCTATATGTACAAGAAATTAGCTATTTATACTTTGGGATGCAGAGTTAATGCATTTGAATCGGCGTGTATTATGGATGATGCTCGTTTGGCTGGCTTTGATATTGTTAACTGGTCGGACTATGCTGATATTGGAATTGTAAATTCTTGTGCTTTGACAACTCTAGCCGAAGCTAAAACACGGCAGAGTATCCGTATGTTCGCACGTAAAAATCCTCACAGTAAAATTGCTGTTGTCGGTTGCTATGCTCATACATCGCCCGAAGATGTAAAAAAACTTGAGAATGTTGAGTGGGTTTTAAGTAACGACAAAAAGTCTACCATTGTTGATGTTATTTCTGAATCATTAGGGTATGATTTCATAGCAGTGCAAAATATTGAGCTATCGGCTAAGGGTGAACATCCGCTAAGCGATAGGATGAATTTAAAAATTCAAGATGGTTGCGACAACTTTTGTTCGTATTGTATAATCCCTAGAGCTAGAGGATTGCCTAGAAGTTTAGATTTTGATAAAATTATTGAAGACGCAAAAAATCTCGTTTCTAGAGGCGTTAGGGAGCTAGTATTAACAGGTATAAACATTGCTAAATTTTCAACCGACAAAGGTGGAATGGTTGAGCTTATCGACAAACTAAATGATATAGAAAATCTTTATCGAATTCGATTAGGAAGCATTGAGCCACCTTTCGCTCAAATTGATGCAGTTTTAGAACGCATAAAAGATTGTTCGCACAAATTGATGCCTCATTTACATATATCGGCTCAAAGTTTATCGGATACAGTTCTTGTGCGTATGCGTAGAAAACACTCTGCCAAGGATTTTTTGAAAATGGTTCAAAAGTGCGTGGAGAGATGTCCAGACATATCAATAGGTGGCGATATAATTTGTGGTCATCCCGCGGAAACTAGGAGAGAATTTGAGATAACAAAAAACGCATTGATAAATTCTGGAATTGCTTACATGCACGTTTTCACATTTTCACCACGTCCTAAAACATTAGCATGGACAATGAAAGATACTCCTCCGACAAATGAACGCAAGGCTAGGGCAGATGAATTGAGACAAGTTGTAAAGGAGATTAGAGCAAACTTTATTTCGAGCCAAGTTGGAAAAACTCGCAGTGTATTGCTTGAACATCGACTTTCGTCTAATACTTATTTTTCGCACACAGACAATTACATTCCTACAATAATAAAGTGTTCAAAAGAAAATATGAAAAACACATTATTAGATGTTATTTTACAAAAAGGTAGTTCTAGGGAATCTCTTTTCGCTGATTACGAGTAAAAACGTGCGAGGGCGGTGCCTCGATTGCGAAAAATATTTATATAAACACAAAGAGCTTTTCTAAGAAAAGCTCTTTTTTATATAAATTCGCAATCGAGGCACCTCACAGCTTATAACGCACTTTTTCTTCGATTAGCGTACAT
>JAGAOA010000091.1 GCA_017623955.1 Opitutales bacterium | reverse complement strand
GGGGCAACACTTGCACCACAAGAGATACTATTCCCTCGCCCAAACTAAAAACGAGCAAGAACGCAGAATTGCGGTAAATTTTATATTTTCTACTTTGAGGAGTTTTCAACTCCTCTTTTTTTTTAAGTTCCGCAATTCTGCGTTCTTGCTCGTTTTTTCATACAAACATATAACTCATACTGCAGTAAATTTTATATTTTCTACTTTGCAGAGTTTTCAACTCCTCTTTATAAATTTAAAACTCATCGTCGAAGAAAATGTATCTTCGTACGTTTTTTTAACTGCCTGGGTGCGATGCAGGAATACTCTCCAATTCTGGAGGTAGCTTATCTGCCTCATACGTTGGGAATGAAAATTCCAAAAGGCTGACACAAGGAATATCAAATTTTGCTTTACCTTCACTTCTGTCAACTAAAACAGTAGCTGCAACTGGAGTTACACCAGTAGCTTTAACAATATCGATGCATTCTTGAACTCTGCCTCCACGAGTAATAACGTCTTCAACAATTAAAACCTTTTCTCCATCTCTGAGCTTAAAGTTGCGACGTAAAACTAAATTTCCGTCTTGCTTTTCTGCAAAAATGAAGCGTTTACCCATCTGACGAGCAACTTCTTGACCAAGTACGAGACCGCCCATCGCTGGAGCAATTACAGTTTCAACTTCAATATCGCCTAATTTTTTTATAAGCATTTCAACGAGTTCTGTAACCCGGTCTAGATACTCACATACGCGAGCACATTGAAAAAAGTGACCAGAATGTAACCCACTTCTGAGTATAAAGTGACCCTCCATTAAAGCGCCAGTTTCTTTAAATATTTGTAGAATTTTTTGATTAGAATCGTTCATAAATTTATAATATTTCTTCAATTTTAGAGTTTATGTTGCCAGCACAGTCTGCGCGTAAAATTGTCATTCCAGAATTGTGACATTTTTTCCAAATGTCCCAAAGTAATAGTCTATCGGTATCGGGAATTCTTATTTTTCCACTGAATATATCGGCTTCATCAACAAGTCTGAAAGCACCCTCTGATATTTTTTCGGGAAGATTGTCTATACGTTTTTTGCAGTCAAAAAGAAACATTAGCCAGTGACTTCCACCCTCATACGATTTTTCAGAAATCATAGAAAATAGGTGTAAATCTGCTTCAGAAATTTGTAGCCCAATTTCTTCGTAAGTTTCGCGAATGGCACATTCAAAAGGTGATTCGCCTAATGACATTTCTAGTTTACCACCTATTGGACTACATAAATTTTTATTTGGCTCTTTTAGACGTTCAATTAGTAGATGTCTTCCAAATGAATCTCGAACAAATACGAGAACGCTAATTTTGAACGGGAGATTTGCGATAGTAGACATCGTAAAAAGGGTTAGTCAAATATTACAGTTTTATTTTTGTAAGTAAGAATTCTACCCTCTACGTGTAGACGAACAGCCGATGCTAAAGCTTCGCGTTCAAGTTCTCGACCTTTACGCATGAGGTCATCAACATTGTTACGGTGACTTACAGTTGTAACTAATTGAGCAATTATAGGACCTTCATCTAAATCTTTTGTAGCATAGTGAGCCGTTGCCCCAATAAGTTTTACCCCACGTTCGTATGCACGATGATAAGGTTTAGCACCAGCGAAAGCAGGCAAGAAGCTGTGATGAATATTTATAACAGGAGCCGTGCATGTATCAAGGAAATCTTCACTTAAAATTTGCATATATCTAGCCATAACAACAAGTTCAGCTCCACTTTCGCGGATAATCTCTAGTTGTTTTGCCTCAGCCTGAGGTTTATTTTCTTTTGTTACTGGAATGTAATGATATGTCAAACCGAACATTTCGGCAAGCTGACGCAAATTTTCATGATTAGAAATAACACAAGCTATATCACAGTTTAGTTCGCCCGAACGCCAACGCATAATCATATCGCCGAAGCAGTGTTCAAATTTAGAAACCATCAAAACTATTTTGGGTTTTTTAGTTGACCGCGAAAGCGATACTTCCATTTCCAAATCGCTTTTTGCAAATTCTTTGAATAGACGCATTTCTTCAGATACGTCACCAACGGGAATCCATTCTACTCGTTGAAAGAAAATACCTTCTTGGCGGTCTCTATGCTGATCGGCATGAAGAATATTTCCACCTCGAGCATAAATCCAACCCGACACGCGAGCAACAATACCAGCACGATCATGTCCGTGTAGCAAAGCAACAATTCTCTCTTCGTTAGTTTCCATAATTTTATAAATATAAACGCGTATATTTTTAACAATTGAATGTGTTTATTTGCAAGCTTTGATTTTAATATTTGCTTTTTTTAAAAAAAGTATAAGTATAAGTATAATCGTATAGCAATATTAAATGCAATGAAAATAATATCATCGCCACAAGAAATGAAAGCTTTTTCTGTCGCAGCAAAGGCTGAAGGCAAAAAAGTAGCACTAGTACCAACAATGGGCGCCCTCCACGACGGCCATCTAAGTCTTATAGATAAGGCAAAAGAAATAGCCGATGTAGTTGTTGTTTCAATTTTTGTCAATCCCACACAATTCGGACCAAATGAAGACTTTGATAAATATCCTCGACAACTAGAAGACGATGCCAATGCGTGCCAACAAAGAGGAGCCGATGCAATCTTTGCTCCGTCAACAAGCGACATATACGCACCCGATGCCTCTACGTTTGTAAATGAAGAACAAATCAGTCAATACTTGTGCGGACAATCTCGACCAAAGCACTTCCGTGGAGTAACAACAGTGGTTACAATACTCTTTAATATAGTAAAGCCCGATGTCGCAATTTTCGGTGAAAAAGATGCACAACAAGTTTCTATAATAGAACGTATGGTAAGAGATATGTTTATGGATGTCGAAATTGTACGTGCTCCTATAATTCGCGACGAAAATGGTTTGGCACTAAGTTCGCGAAATAAATATATGGATAAACTAGAACGTATGGGAGCCACAAGAATTCACGATGCCCTACTAGCAACAAAACAAATGATAGACGCAGAAAACTGCGATAATATCGACAGAATAAAAGCATACGCAATCAATAAAATTGCAAATGCCAAAGCTCGTATAATTTATACAGAAGTTGTCGATGCTAAAACGTCATTGCCCGTATCAGAATACAAAAAAGATATGTGCAGAATTAGCGTTGCAGTCTGGTACGGACAAACACGCCTAATTGATAACATTCAAATTTAAATTTAACCATCACTTAAAATGAAATTTGACGTAGTTGTTGTCGGAAGCGGTATTGCGGGCTTAAGCTTTTCGTTAAAATCAGCAAAGCTTGGTTATAAAGTTGCAATCGTAACAAAAAAGCAACGCTCAGATACAAACACAAATCATGCACAAGGTGGAATAGCAAGCGTTACAAGCTGTGCTGATGATTTTGATTCACATGTTAAAGATACTCTTATTGCTGGCGATGGACTTTGTCACGAAGATGCAGTAAGAGCAATAGTCAGTGCCGGTCCAGAGCAAATAAAAAATCTCATCGAAGAAGGCGTAGAATTTTCTAAAGATGAATCTGGCGAAGTAGCACTTGGCAAAGAAGGTGGGCACTCACAACGTCGCATTTTACACGTTAAAGATTATACAGGTAGAGCCATAGAAGAAGCCCTTCTGAAATCTGTTGCAAAGAATAAAAACATTTCAGTATTTGAACATCACTTTGCAATCGATTTAATATTGAAATCAAAAACTCGCAAACTTCAAAATAATGAAACTGATAGCGTAGTTGGCTTGTATGTTTATGATACAAAAAATAACAAAGTAAAAACCTTCACAACAAAAGCTATAATGCTTTCAACAGGTGGAACAGGTTGTGTTTATCAATATACAACTAATCCTGAAATTGCAACTGGAGATGGTATTGCAATGGCTTATCGAGCAGGTGCAAAAATTGCAAATTTAGAATTTATACAATTTCATCCAACCGCAATGTATACGCAAGATGGAGAACGATTCTTAATATCTGAAGCAGTGCGTGGCGAAGGAGCAATACTGCGTAACGCAAAAGATGAAGCATTTATGTCGCGTTATGATCCACGTAAAGATTTAGCTCCTAGAGATATTGTTGCTAGAGCTATTGATAGCGAAATGAAACGCTTGGGAACTTCACATGTATGGTTAGATATAACCCATAAATCGCAACAAGAATTGAGTGAACGTTTTCCACAAATTTATCAACATTGCCTAGAAAAAGGAATAGATATTTCAAAAGACTATATGCCCGTTGTTCCAGCAGCACATTATATGTGCGGAGGAGTTCTAACAAATATGAATGCACAAACATCAGTAGTTGGCTTGTATGCCTGTGGTGAAGTTGCATGCACCGGTTTACATGGAGCAAATAGATTAGCTAGCAACTCATTACTTGAAGCAGTTGTTTTAGCAAATAATGCATCTAAGGCTGTCGATAAATATATTAGAGATAAATCTACCGAAGATATCGAACTTCCACAGTGGCGTGATGGAGATATGAAAGATCCCGATGAACGTGTAGTTCTTCAACATAATATGGGAGAACTTCAACGTATAATGTGGGACTATGTCGGGATAGTTAGAACGACACGTCGTCTAGAACGAGCCCTACACCGTTTGGAAAATCTCAAACGAGAAATTGATGACTAGTATTGGAATTTTAAAATAGAACCAGCTCTTATTGAATTGCGTAATGAAGTTGTTGTAGCTATCTTGATAGTTCGTTCAGCTCTGTCTCGAAAAGAAAGTCGAGGGCTTCATTATACACTAGATTTTCCAGAAAAATCTTCAGAAATAAAAGACACAATTATAAAGAAATAGTTATGAATTCAGTTTTAGAACATGTTGCAGAAGTACCAGATTTTCCAAAAAAGGGAATTCTATTTTACGATATCACTCCAATGTTGGCAAATCCACAAGCTTATAAAAAAGCAGTAGATGCCTTGGCAGAAGAAATTGCAAAAACGAAACCTGATGCAATCATATCGCCCGAAGCAAGGGGATTCTTCTTTGGTATACCTGTTGCAATGAAATTGGGAATACCATTTATCCCTGTACGTAAGCGTGGTAAACTTCCAAGACAAACCTTAGAAGTAGAATACGAACTTGAATATGGTACAGATGTTCTGTGTATACATAACGAAGATATAAAACCTAATACGAAAATTGCCATTGTTGATGATATTCTAGCAACTGGAGGAACAGCAAAAGCAATGTGCAAAATGCTCGAACTAAAAAATGCCGAAGTTGCATGTTGTGCATTCTTTATGGAATTAGATTTTCTCAATGGTAGAAACAATTTGAGTAATACCAAAATAATTTCGATAATAAAGAAATAAAATCTAAACTAATTCCCAAAAGTAGAAAAGAGTTTATTATGAAAAGTAAAATTCTTTCAAAAATATTTGCACTTGTATCGATATTGGCAGTTGCTTTTATGTGCAGTTGCGAGAGCGTAAATGCTAGCTTTTGGGCGATAGAAAAAACTCCAAACGGAGTTTACGGACCGCCAAAAAATCCATCAGAAGTTGAACTTTTCATTACCCAACGTCCAACATATAAATATAAAGAAGTTGGGATTATAACTTTTGAAACTTTTTCGGCATATAATGATGAAGCATCTATATATCAAATAATGCGTGAGCGAGCAGCACAAGCCGGTGTTGATGGAATAATTATAATGAATGCACAAGAATTCCGTAGTTCACCAGCGTTCGCTCCCTATCCACGCACTAGACGTGGACATTTTGATAGATATGCACCGCCCGATATGTACAGATATCGAGCAACTGCCATAATGAAAATTAAGTACTATGAAGTACATAGTGCCAGTTGTTCTACTTACTGTTGCCAATGTTTTTATGATGTTTGAGTGGTACGGACATCTCAAATTTAAGAGTTCACCACTTTGGATTGTAATAATAACAAGTTGGCTTATTGCATTTGTAGAGTATTGTTTTCAAGTTCCAGCAAACCGTATTGGTAGTCAAACATTTTCAACTGCCGAGCTTAAAACAATGCAAGAAGCAATTACATTAATTGTATTTTGTGCATTCTCCGTTCTATATTTAAAAGAAGAATTAAAGTGGAATTATATTGTTGGTTTTGCATTCATGGTAGTTGCAGTATTCTTTGTTTTTAAAAAATGGTAAGTTGTAATTTTTAGCTTTTAAGAATTATCTATACACAAAAAAAAGACATTCAAACCGAATGTCTTTTTTGTATAAAAATCTTGATTACTTGTTCAATAGGTTTACCGCTGCTGTCGAAGTAATAAGTTCATTCAACGACTTCACAAACGATTGCGATTTATCACTAACATCGGCAGTTGCGGTATTTGAATTATTTTCAGCCTTGCTAGTCATTATCGCTGTAATGATTTCTTTTATAGACTTATCTGACGAGATTTTTGAATCATCTAAATACTTTTTAAACGAAGTATTAAACGAATCTAATTTCTCAATCATTACCTTATACTTTTCTTGAACAACAACAGGACATCCAGATACATCTAAAGATTTAGTCTTCTCAACAGCCTTCGATATATCGTTGTACGTGTAACTTTCTATTAATGAATTGTAAACACCTTTCAACTGCTCCGATAGAGTTGCAGATGCTTGCTTTTGTTCAGCTGTTGCATTTGCAGTATCTACCGCTGTCTTTACTTTGTTCAAAAAGTTGCTCCATTGTGCCGATGCACTCAAGCTCATCAACACACATATCAAAGCTATCGCTATTCTCTTACCCATATTACTTTAGAAATGCTAAAATTCCAAGACCAGAAATGAAGAACAAGAACATAAATGTCAAAATTGTGTTTGTTCCTTGTGGAGCATTCTTAAATTCTTTCCAAATAAATACACCCCAGAATGCCGAAACCATTGTAGCACCTTGTCCGAGGGCATAAGAAAGAGCTGGAGGAACAGCCGAAGCCGATACAAAGCTCAACAATGTACCCAAACACCAAATAGAGCCACCCAATATACCAATTAAGTGCAAACGTGGAGTTCCTTTCTTAAAATAATCTGAAACAGGAACTGGCTGACTTCCATCTAATGGGAACTTCATAGCCAATGTATTAAATAAGAAATTCGACAACAATATACCAACTGCAAATAGTACCATTGCAGAATATGGTGAAAGTTTTGTAGCTTCTAATACAGCTACGTTGTCTTTCATTTCAATCTTGCCCATAGCTTCTGCAATAAAACTAAAGAAGAAGCCCATCAAAATACCAGCGGCAGCTGATACTATAATACCCTTTGCAGTTGCACCACGAGCTCCTATGCGTTTGAATGCAAGTGCATCAAGAATAATTGCTACAACAATCAAAGCAACTCCAATACCTAAATATAAAGGATTACCTTCTGGTCGAGATATGTACGTTGTAACAACCCCCAATACTAAAGCCAAACCAATACCGATTGGGAATGCTACGGCAAGACCTGCTATGTCGATTGCTATAACCAATAAGATGTTTGATAAGTTAAATATAATACCGCTTATGATTGGATACATCAACCATTTGCTATCGGCTTGAGATATATCTTCAATGAATCCTCTGCCACCTTCGCCAAATGAACCTGCTGTAAACGCCATAAAGAGCGAGAAAAGCAAGATACCAATTACATAGTCCCAGTAGAAAAGCTGAAACTTCCATTCTTTACTTGCGAGTTTCTGAGTGTTACCCCAAGAACCCCAACATATCATTGTTACGACGCACAATGCAATCGCTACCATTTCTGATGTTATTGTTAACATAATACTATCCTTTCTTTCTAATTTTTAGTAAATTCTGCCCCCATTTCTTCAAGTTGTGCGGCGGCGTTTAAAAAGTGTGCAGTAATCCAAAAAACAGTCCATCGCTCAGCATATCCCCCTCGAAAAGAATAAACATCATCCTTCAAGCCTACGCGATGTTGACCAAAATTTGTCTGTTGAATTTGCTCACCTTGTGAACCATTTTCATCTATCAACTGCCCACATGTGCGGAACATAACTTCGCTTAGTTTTAAAAAGCGACTATCTTTCAAATACGTGCCAAGTTTGTATAATTGCGGTGTGTAAAGAACACCATATACGTCTAAATGTTCATTTTGTGGCGATACTGCAGTCCAACCAATAGAATTGAATGCGTTATCAGCAAGACGCCCCGCAGGCATATCTATATTCCAAACAACTGTATATGTAAGCGTTACATATGCGGCGTGTTTTGCATAATCTAGATATTTTGCGTCATTAGTAATTTCGTATGCGGTCAAAAATGCTTGAAATGCAGCCCATGCCCCTTCTTTGTCTTCACCTATTGCATCG
>JAGAOA010000090.1 GCA_017623955.1 Opitutales bacterium | reverse complement strand
TCCCTTACCTGTAAGTGCATTTAGGTATAGGGGTAGGGTAGCAACTAACGTTTTACCTTCGCCTGTTGCCATTTCTGCAATCATATTTTGGTGCAATGCTATACCACCTATGAGTTGAACATCGTAATGAACCATTTGCCATTCTATTTCATGGTCGCAAACGGTTATCTTTTTACCGCAGAGACGGCGTGCTGCATTTTTGACAACAGCAAACGCTTCTGGAAGAAGTTGATCTAGTGTTTCTCCGTTTGCTAAGCGTTGTTTGAACTCAGGCGTTTTTGCCTTAAGTTGTTCATCGGTAAGCGACTGATATTGTTGTTCAAGTTCGTTTATCTTTGCTACTATTGGACGTGCCTTCTTATAAAACTTTTTATAATGGCTTCCTGCGAATAATTTTAATATTTTTGCAATCATCTTTTTTCTTTCTTAAATCTTTCTTATTTGTAAAAATTAGACAAATTTTGATGCTATTTTGTTGCACCCCATCTGTCTGTGAATGGATAGAAAATTATTAAAGCTTTACCTACTACTGCTTTTTCTGGAACTTCTCCCCAATAGCGACTATCTAAGCTATTTGCTGAGTTGTCTCCCAATGCCCAAAACGATTTTTGTGGAATTTTTACTTCTAGTGAATTGTTCAAAGCTCCATCGTTTACATATCCGCAATACTTTCCAAGTTTTTTAGCATTAGAGTCGAACGCGACAGATCCCTTTGCAGGTTTACCGTTTACAAGAAGTGTGGAGTTCTCTATTTTCAAAGTGTCGCCTTCTTTACCTGCCACGCGTTTGATATAGTAGCGATCATCTGGTATTCCGCCATTCATACGTGTAAGTCCATCGCAATATTTTGTTAAGAATACGAATGGTTCGCCAACTTTAGGTTTTCTAAAATTATATGTAAGGCGATCAACAAAGAGCATATCGCCTCCCAATATATCAAAGTTGAGAAAAGTCTGTCCTTTTTTGACTTTAGCCAATTTCATAAAGTATTTGCCATCGCGTGAAATAATATCGCCATTTTCATACTTAGCTTGTATGTATTGCTGAAGTGTTTTTGCATTATTGATTGGGAAGGCTTCTACTATTACATCGTCTATTGGAAATTCTCCTGGGATAGTTATTTGTTTTTGTTTGTTACCCACTAAAAATGTATATTGACGAGCCTTTGTAGGTATTACAAACATATCTCTAGCACCGACCCACTCGAACGCAAATAATCCGCCTGCAACATTTGCACGCTCTGGATTATTTATTTGAATTATCAACTCTCCGTCGTTGTCGGCTTTTAACGAGTAATTAGATGCCGCTTTAAAAATTGTTCTAAAAACTTTTTCTGGCAAAGTTGGTGCTAGTGTTGTTGCATTGTAAACTTGCGAGGTCATCCCATAGAAACTTGGATACATAGAGTTTGTTGGAATTTTAAATGGTTGCAAAAAGAAACTTCTTACGCCTAAGGCAACAATACCAGCAACAACAATCATATCTACATAATCTGCCCATGTTGTCAGCGGATATATTTTACCTCCTGTTTTACGCATTAAAGGTTCTAGTTCCTTTTCTAGTTCATCGAATTCTGGAGATTGGGCTTTACCATCGCCAATTAATTCTTCTAATTGTTCTATGTACTCCCACATCAATTTGGCATCACTTTCTGCCATAACATCACAACGATAGTTATAGACTTTACATGCTGCTGAGAGTAAGTCTTTTGCTTTTTTCTTTGACTTTTTAAAAAATAACATATCTATGCGTTCGATTTTAAAACATTTACAAACGTTTCTTGCGGAATAGCTACTTTACCTATTTGCTTCATGCGTTTTTTACCTTCTTTTTGTTTTTCTAAGAGTTTCTTCTTTCGAGTAATATCGCCACCATAGCATTTAGCTGTAACGTCTTTACGAAAAGAGCCTATGGTTTCGCGTGCAATAATTTTGCCACCAATGGCTGCCTGAATTGCTATTTTGAACATTTGGCGAGGTAGAATATCTTTTAACTTTGCACACAAAGCTCTACCTTTGCTTTCTGATTTCTCAACGTGTACGATTGACGAAAATGCGTCAATTTGTTCGCCGTTTACCAAAATATCTAGACGCACAAGTTTTGACTGCTGATAACCATTCATATCGTAATCTAGGCTACCATATCCGCGAGTTATACTTTTGAGACGATCATTGAAATCGATAAGAATTTCGTTCAAAGGCAACGAGCAAATTAGCATTACACGAGTATCATCAATAGAATCTGTTCTTTCACATAAACCACGTTTTTCAGCTACAAGAGCAAGCATATCACCAATTGATTCCGTAGGTATCAAGATGTTTGCAGTAATCATAGGTTCATAGATAGCGGCTATCAAAGATGGATCAGGTAATTTGCAAGGATTATCAATTTCAATTTGAGTTCCATCGGTCATATCAACTTTATACACAACGCTAGGGTAGGTTGATATAATATCTAAGCCATATTCACGACGCAATCTTTCTTGCACTATTTCCATATGTAATAATCCCAAGAAGCCACATCGGAATCCGAAACCCAATGCTGCTGAGGTTTCAGGTTGATATGCTAATGCAGCATCGTTAAGACGCAATTTTGCTATTGAAACTTTGAGCTTTTCGTAATCTGATGTATCTACTGGATAAATCCCCGAAAAGACCATTGGCTTTACTTCTTTGTATCCAGCTAACATTTCCGTTGCTGGTTTTGATGTCAGCGTAATAGTATCGCCGATAGTAATATCTGAAACTTCCTTTACGTTGGAAACTATGTAGCCGGTACAACCTGCATTAAGATTTTTTTCTACTGTCATTGTTGGGGTGAAGCGTCCAACTTCTTTGATAGTAGTTTTTCTACCACTACCCATAAATTCAATTTCATCGCCTGCTTTTAGCGAGCCAGAGAAAACTCTTACATAACAGATTACCCCTTTGTAGCTATCGAATACACAGTCAAAAATGAGTGCGCGCAATGCTGGATAATCGGCAAGTTTTGGAGATGGCACTCTTTCAACAACAGCTTTCAAAATATCATCAATTCCGATACCACTCTTTCCGCTAGCTAATATTGCATCTTCGGCTGGGATTGCAAGTAAGTCTTCAATTTGGCGTTTACATATATCAGGTTGTGCACTTGGCAGATCAACCTTATTTATAACTGGTATAATTTCCAATTCTTGTCCAACAGCCAAATGGGCATTTGCCACTGTTTGAGCTTCTACACCTTGCGCTGCGTCGATAAGCAACAAAGCACCTTCACACGCGGCTAAAGAACGAGAAACCTCGTACGAAAAATCGACGTGCCCTGGGGTATCTATAAGGTTTAGCAAATATTCTTTTCCCTCGTATTTGTATTTCATTGATACGGGGTGCGATTTTATTGTGATTCCACGTTCACGTTCCAACTCCATAGAGTCTAATAGCTGATCTTGCATGTCTCTTTTTTGGATAGTTTCAGTCTTTTCCAAGAGACGATCAGAGAGCGTTGTTTTTCCATGGTCAACGTGTGCAATAATGCAAAAATTTCTTATGTTTGTAAGTTCGTCCATTACTAGTCTTTTTTATTATAAAAAACGGCTTTCAGTATTTTTTCCGAAAAATTGCTTTGTGGCAAGCTATTTTTGCCTTTTTTACTCATTATTTTTATTAAATTTTTTTATTAATTTTCGATACTGTTACTATGAAAAACATTATCGGCATTTTTATTGTATGCTTGTTATCAACGATAACTTTTTCTCAACAACAAAAACAGAAAGATTCTACTATGAAATACGACCTAACTCCTCTACCGTATTCGCACACAGCTCTAGAACCATACATTGATGCAACAACAGTTATGTTGCATCACGATAAACATCAAGCAACCTACGTAAATAATCTCAACAATACATTAGCAAAATATCCTGATTTTGCATTTGAAAAGAATATTGTAAATCTACTAAAAAATATAAATTCTCTACCAGAAGACATTAGAACTGCTATTCGCAATAATGGAGGTGGGGTCTTTAATCATGAATTTTACTGGGAGGGATTATCGGGCAACTCATCAGTGCCGTCAAAAGAATTATCTGAAGCAATTGATAAAGCATTTGGCTCGATGGAGAATTTTCGTCGCGAGATGACTGAAAAATCTCTAGCCCTATTTGGTAGTGGATATTCTTGGCTATGTTCCGACAAAAACGGCAATTTAAAGATTCTTACATATTCAAATCAAGATAACCCTTATTCTACTCCATGCAAGTGTTGCGGTGATTTAATTCCGATTTTTTGCATAGATGTTTGGGAACACAGTTATTATCTAAAGTACCAAAATTTACGAGCCGAATACCTAAAGAATATTTGGAACATAGTTAATTGGCAGAAGTTATCTGAACGCTTTTTAAACGCACGAGGTTCTTTGTAATCTTTTAGAGTAGATAACTACTGAGAAATTTTTTCTATATGATAAAATTCTCCAACCTTTTTCCAATCGGTTGTTAGTATTTTTTCATCTATAAAACGCGAGGGAACAATAATTTTTTGTTTTGTTCCTTTTTTTCCATATCCTTTAGCATAAAGCGATAAATAATGAAGTTTGCCATTTTTTATTTCTGCTTTTACCCACAATCCTTTGTATGATGGAAGATTAAATGAGATGTCGTTCCATGCCTTTGGTACTGATGTACAAAGCATAATTTCGTTATTTTCTGTTGGATGTACTAACATCTGATTTACTGCATAAATGTAGTTGCCTGAACCAGTTGAAAACCAAGGGCAACGTTGTACATTATTATGAGGTTCGTTTATCTCAAAGGTGTCGTAGAATGCTCCTGTTTCCTTAGCTGCAGCATCTAAGAGCTTTGCAGGATTTTCTGTATCGTTAAAGTTTACTAAGGCAGATGCCATCCAACCAGCGTACCAGGCGTTGACTCCTTTGCCGGTATCGTACATATTTCCGCCTTTGTCGATATTTTTCAAGAACTCATAAACTGCATTTTTACCGAGTTTATCATTCGCATTTATGGTTTCATACGGATAAAATCCGCCGACACTACCAATTGAATAATCTTTGCTTTCAGGATAAGGTACATATTTTTCATTGTCGTGTGGAAGTGTTTTCCTGAGCGATTTTGCAATATTGCGAAAATCTTTTGTTGTATCTTTATCTATACCTAAAATATCTGAAGCATCTGCAGTTTTTTCAAGAGTATATATAATTCCGCAAGAGGTCATAAACGGATTTTCTTTTGCCGAGCCCATGCGTTCAAGGTCAGTACATTTGCCGACAATGTAGTCGTCATTTTTTTGATAAATTTGATGCTTTATATAGTATAAAGCCGATTCTATCATGACATCAAAATTGCGTCTTAAAAATTTTTCGTCATTCGAGTACAAGTAGTGTCGCCAAGTTGCCATAGTCATGTTCGACATGTGGAATATGTGGTCAATCCAAAATCCTTGCGGAGCTCCTTCGCCACCATCTTCAAGGGCTTCCCACATATACAATGCTCCATTCTTACGTTTCATATTTTTGTGTGGTTTGTTTGCTCTATACAAGGCTTTTGTGATTGTATTTTGACGATAATCGGATGGTTTGCGAGATTGGTCAAATTTACCACTTGATGCCAACGCCATAGCATTGAAAGCTTCGTCCCAACCGAAAAACCTTCCATGCCAGTGAGAGTCGCAGAAAACACCTACTGGTAGTGACCAACGTGTTGCGTTGCATCGTTGATGATATAAGCCAGTGTAGTAGGTTTTTTGAATTTCCTTGTTTGGAATATCGATGTACGAATCTTTCCAATAATCTTCCCAAGCGTTTTTGTGTTTTTGAAAGATTTTATCGAAGCCTTGTTCGGTTACTATTTTTTGCAAAAGTTCATTCTTTTTTACAAAATTTTTGTCTTTTCCAAAATTATCTGCAAATGTTATAAAGTAGCAAATTTCAAGCGATTCTTTTGCTTGTTTGTTAGTTTTAGTTGAAATTATAGCAAGCTTTTTTTGAGAGTCAAAATTTGTAGCTGTTTTATAATTTGAAAGCACAGAAACAGTACCTATGTAATCGTGATAGCCCAATGCAGTGTAGTCGATAGAAATTCCGTTTTGTAGCGATTTAAAATTATCTATAAAAACTCTATTGGTCTTTTTTATCCTAGAATAATTATCGAAGTTGTATATGAAATCGAATTTTATTTCTGCGTTAATTTTTGGAGTTATTATCTTTTTTACAACTAGCATATTGTGTTGCATTGGTACAAATGCAATAGTTTCAATAAAGGCGTTTTGGTATTCAACTTTGTTGTATGAGAACGCTTCTTTGTTGTTGAGCGATTGAGTCCAGTTTAACGGTTGTTGTTTATTGTTGTTTATTGTTAAAGATGTGTCGAAGTTGCCAAATGGAATTAGGGCGTCGCGTGGTGGTCCGTAGCGTCTTCCAGCCCAAGCAATACGTGGTGAGAACGAAACATAACGCTTTTGTTTTTGTACTCCGAGATTATCTATTTGAGTAGATATACTTCCATTTGAAATTAAAGCACAAGCATATTTTGCTGTATCGGTTTGTTCACTTGTGCCTTGAGTTGTGTTTACCCAGTGGGCAAATACTTGTGATGTCAATATGCTGATGAATATAAGTGTAATAATATGTTTCATATATTGTGTTATTATAAATAATTACGCATGTTTCTAAGTCAATTTTAATAAAAAATATGTTGTCTATCAATAGTAAAAATTGACTTCTTTTAGCAAAATAGACCTTTTTATTTTTTATGTAAAAAACTTGATTTTTATTTCAAAAAAATCACTCTTATCTCTATGGACGATTTCTCTGAATTTGAATGTGTGCAAAATTTTTTGTTCGAGCTTAGAAATGCGGGGTCAAAATTTTCACTTGAACGCATAAAAAAGCTTTGTGATTTATTGGGAAATCCACAACAAAAATATGCTAAAGTACATATAGCAGGTACGAATGGGAAAGGGTCTACTTGTGCTATTTTAGAAAGTATTTTGCGTTCATCGGGTTTGAAGGTTGGTATGTTTACATCGCCACATTTGCTTTATTTGGGCGAGCGCGTTCAGGTTGATAGAATGCCAATCCCAAAGCCTGATTTACTTCGCTTGGTTGCTAAAATTCGCAAGGTCTGTGATAGCATTTTTAGCTATGAAAGCAAATCTGAATACCCTTCATTTTTGAGTTTATGACAGCATTAGCTTTCCTTTATTTTGCCGAGCAAAATGTTGATGTTGCTATAATCGAAGTGGGGTTGGGCGGAAATTTAGATTCTACAAATATAATAATGCCAGATATATGTGCCATAACTTCAATAGCACTCGATCATACTGAATTTTTGGGTAATACAATAGCAGATATTGCAAGAGAAAAAGCAGGAATTATAAAGCCGAAAGTGCCAGTTGTTGTTGGTTTATTGCCTCAAGAAGCAATGTCGGTTGTTGAAAATAAGGCTGAGGAAAATAAAGCACCTTTATACAAAATAACTGATGTTTTTTCTTCAGAAAATGATTTTCCTAAATCTGCCCTCGCCGGAAATTATCAGCGCTCTAATTCTGCAATAGCAGTTACTTGTGCTAAGATTTTAAGCAAAAAGCATGTAACATTTTCTAATGTAAATGACAAATCTATTGCAAGAGGCTTAGCTAATGTTCAGTGGCAAGCCCGTTGGCAAAAGATAAAATTAGCTAATGGTGGTATTCTTATTTTAGATGCTTCTCACAATCCAGAAGGAGCAAAAGCATTAGAAGCTAATTTGATTTCTTTACAACAGTCGGGTATAAAACCTATTATTGCAGTCGGAGTTTTAGGCGAAGATAGAGCAAAAGCTCTTTTAGATGTCGTATCCAAATATGCAAGTAAGATAGTTTTACTTGTTCCAAATCAAACTAGGGCTTTACAATTTGATGCTCTCGAAAAATTTATAAATACAGAAGATGTTGAAGTAATCAGAGCAAATGTTGGCGATATATTTTACAACAATGAATGTTCATTAGTTGCCAGTAACGAAACTATTGTTTCAACAGGTTCTATCTATTTAGCGGGGGAAGTTCTTGGAGCTTTAAAATCGCAACAAGTAGATGGTCTTTCAGATATTTTAAAAGTATAGTATTCTCAAATTTTGAAACTTTTTTGGTTTAATTACGTTATTATTGTATGTAGATTTATCTTGACCCATAATATATACATAGTAAAATCCTCCTTAGATGAAGCAAATAATATTTACTTTTTTGTCTGTGTTAGTGCTTAGCTTTTTTACTGCTGATGTGTATTGCGATACTTCACAGAAAAATGTTACACAAGATTTATCTAAAGTAAAAAAAACAAAAAATAAAAAATCCTCTGCAAAAGTCAAAAATAGTTCACCTTTTGAAATAGCAAACAGTAAATTTGTAATTGCCAATGATATTGATAAATTTGTACTAAAGAGTTTGCGAGCAAATGGAATAAAACCTGCTTTCAAAGCATCAGAGGCTGTGATGTTGCGTAGAGTTTATCTAGATTTAACAGGAACAATACCTAATTCAAAACAAGCAAGTAAATATCTCGCCGATAAATCAAAAGACAAGTACGAACGTCTTGTTGATGAGTTGTTGAGTAGTGATAATTTCAATATTTATACAACTATGCGTATCGGAGATTTCTTGAGAATAAAGTCGGAATTTCCAATTAATTTGTGGCCGAATGCAGCTCAAGCATATACTAGATTTGTCTATTCAAGTATAGCTAAAAATAAAACGTGGGCAGAAATGGTGCGTGAAATGTTGACATCAAGCGGTAGCAATTTCCGTGTCGGACAAGTTAATTTTTATAGGGCAATGCAAGCTAAAAATTCAAGGAATTATGCTTCTGCTGTGTCATTATCGTTTATGGGGTTAGATTTTAATTCTCTTACAAAACATCAACAAACATCATTAGAAAGTTTCTTTAAATCAATCCAGATGAAAGAAACAAAAGAGTGGAAAGAAGAAATTGTTTTTGATAACCCATTAAGAACGTATTCCTTTGTATCTAAAATGCCCAATGGAGATAAAATAACTGTTGCAAATTCCACATCGCCACGAGTTGAATTTGCACGTTGGTTGACATCTCCAGAAAATCCATATTTTGCAAAAGTTTTTGTCAATAGAGTTTGGAGTTGGCTTATGGGAAATCCCATAATATCACCTACTGATAATATAAACGGAACAAATGTAAATCTGGAATTAATTGAATATTTAACTAGGTATTTTGTAGAAAACAATTTTGATATCCGTAAGTTGTTCAAACATATTGTTCTATCTAGAACTTACGCTAATTCGCCAATCCCACGTGATGATATTAAAAAATCTGTTGAAAATTTTGCATCTTATAAAGTGCGTCAGACAGAAGCCGAAGTTATTAGCGATTTACTTTGTAAAGTTACCGAAATAGGCGAAGTTTTTGAAAGTACAACTCCCGAGCCTTATACGCTAATGCCCAAAGATACGAGAGCAATTTCTCTATATGATGCTAGTATTACGACATCGTTTTTAGAGCTTTTTGGAAAAACTCCCCGTGATACAGGACAAGCTCAAGAACGAGTTAGTGAGCCATCTGCATCGCAAAGACTTCATATTTTAAATTCTACACATGTGC
>JAGAOA010000089.1 GCA_017623955.1 Opitutales bacterium | reverse complement strand
AGTTGATGCACAGATATTGGCGACATCAAAAGACGATAAAATAGAAGACTTTTATGATGGCTATGATTTTAATGAAGCCTTTGTAAAGCCATTTTTGCCTAAGAAAAGGAAAGTAAAGTAATGAAAGGTTTGGAAATAAAAAATCTCGTTGTGAAAATCGGCGAAAGAGCAGTTATCGACGGTTTAAATTTGTCAGTTCCAGCTGGAGAAGTTCATGCTATTATGGGTCCTAATGGAACAGGTAAGAGTAGCTTGTCAAAGGCTATTGCTGGTCATCCAGATTACAAAATTGTATCTGGGGAAGTTTTGTTAGATGGCGAAAATATAGTTGGTTTAGACCCAGATGTAATTGCAAGAAAAGGATTTTTCCTTTCGTTCCAATATCCAGTTGATGTTCCAGGTGTAAGCATTGCAAATTTCATAAGAGCTTGCTTGAAAGCACGTTTGCCAGAGGGCGAAAACATTAATGCTGTTGAGTATTACAAAGAGCTTTATGCTAAAATGGACTTGCTCAAAATGGATAGAAGCTTTACGTCGCGTAGTGTAAACGAAGGCTTTAGTGGCGGCGAAAAGAAGCGTTGCGATATTTTGCAGATGTTGATGCTCAATCCGAAATTCGCAGTGTTAGACGAAACCGATAGTGGTTTGGATATTGATGCACTTAGAATTGTATCCGAAGGCGTAAATTCAGCACGTTCATCAGAGCGAGGAATGCTTTTAATTACTCATTATAATCGACTATTAGAATACATAAAGCCCGATAAAATTCACGTTCTCAATGCGGGTAAAGTAGTCCTCAGTGGTGGAGCAGAGTTGGCTTTAGAATTAGAGAAAAAAGGTTACGATTGGTTGAAGTAACTATGGAAAATCCAGAACAGTCGTTAAATTTAGATAGAACCGCAGGCGACTTCAAATATGCTGAAGACTACGCATATAATGCTGGCGTTGGCTTAAATGAAGATGTCATTAGGTACATTTCAAAAGTCAAAGACGAAGACGAATGGATTTTAAATTTTCGTTTAAATGCTCTCAAAGCTTTCGAAAAAATGCAAAATCCTACACATTGGGCGTCAAAGCGTTTAGATGAGTTAGATTTTTCTAAGATTCGTTATTATTTGGCAAAAGGGGCTAAAAAGACACGTTCGTGGGATGAAGTTCCAGACGATGTAAAAAAGACTTTTGAACGTCTCGGAGTTCCTGAGCAAGAACGAGCCTTTTTAGCTGGCGTAGAAGCTCAATTCGACTCAGAATCGGCATACTCAAATATGAAAGAACATCTCGCTAAAGATGGCGTTATATTTATAGATTCAACAGAGGGTTTAAAAAAATATCCTGAGATTTTTCGCAAGTATTTTGGTAAAGTAATTCCGACATCTGATAATAAATATAGTGCTTTAAACAGTGCAGTTTTTTCTGGTGGTAGTTTTATATATGTACCAAAGGGCGTAAAAGTACAACAACCATTGCAGGCGTATTTTCGTATAAATGCAGAAAGTTTCGGTCAGTTTGAACGTACGTTGATTATTGCCGATGAAGGTTCGGAGTTAATGTATATGGAAGGTTGTACCGCTCCGCGATTTGAAACTGGTACTTTGCATTCGGCGGTAGTTGAATTGGTCGCATTAAAGGGTGCAAAAATTCAGTATGTAACAGTGCAAAATTGGTCAGATAACGTTTTCAATTTGGTAACGAAGCGTGGTATGGCTGAAGAAGACGCTCAAATTCGCTGGGTTGATTGCAATATAGGTAGCGGAATTACAATGAAGTATCCTGCCGTTGTTCTCAAAGGAGAAAGAGCTAGAGGCGAAGTTATATCTATCGCACTTGCAAACTCAAAACAACATCAAGATACTGGAGCAAAGATGATTCATCTTGCCGATAATACGACATCAAATGTAACGTCAAAATCTGTAAGTATCGCAGATGGCAGAGCCTCATATCGAGGTATGGTGTATATGCCAAAGAATGTAAAAAATTGTAAAAATAATACCGAGTGCGATGCGTTGCTGATAAATACAAATTCTCGTACCGATACATATCCT
>JAGAOA010000088.1 GCA_017623955.1 Opitutales bacterium | reverse complement strand
GTAATGTGTATGGAGCTGGTAATGCTACCACAATTACAACAGTTGCAGGCGACATTAATGTTACATTGTCGAAAAATGCAGTAGTTGGTGGTTCGATTTACGGCTCAGACGGAAACGCAACTGTAAAAGGCATCAAAACTTTCAGTGTTAAAGAATATGTTGGTTCTATAAGTGTGAATAATTTTGACAAGATTGAAATTTCAGCCGACAGCAAAGTTGAATTTGCAAACGCATTTGACGTAGAAACTCTTGTTGTTGAAGTTCCAGCAATTACACTGTTCTCAACAGATGCGCAAGTTACTTTGGCAGATGGCACAACATTTGATACATTGACACTTGTAGGTGATTTTGAACAAAATCAAATTAACCTAAATACAGTGTTTGGCGATTCAGCAGGAGTTGTTCTTTCTGCTTTGGAAGATAAAACAGCTCTTACAGTTATTGACTCAAATGGTCAAGAATGGGCAACAGAAAATCTATCTTCTGAAAATGGTATACTTTCTTTTGAAAAGGGTGCAGCAATTCCAGAACCAAGCACATATGCAGCAATCTTTGGTGCTATTGCACTTGGCTTTGTTGCTTATCGCAGACGCAAATAATAAGCTTTTCATAATGTATAAAAAACCGTTTGGGACGCCAAACGGTTTTTTTGTTTTCTAGTCAAAAAATCTATAACTTTGTGAGTGCATTACGGATTCGTTGCTTTATCTTTTTACGTCTCAAAAGTTTTAACTTTTGCAGCGCATCTTCTTCTGGGAAGCCATAAGCAAACCAGTCTTTATGTGCGGGAATTTCCGCTCGGAACTGACGGCGACCAAAATCCCAAATTATGCGAATATAAGACTCTGGAAACTTTCTTCTTTTTTTCTTTTGACTGCCTTCGGTTTTTTCGGGGTAGTAATCCTTGATGTGCCTTCCCATCGCCTCTGTTATGTGTGTGAGGTCTTTGTCTTCTGCAGTTTTGGGTCGATGTATAACAGGTATCTTCTTTTTATGTTTTTCAGACATAGCTTACTTTTATGATTCTTTGATGTCGGATGTTTTTAGTTTTGCTAATATAGAATTGAATGTATTTTCAATTCGTTCTAATCTTTCGGTTTGTATGATAAGACACTGACCATTTCTTCTAAATACAGTTCGTGGGAATGGCTTTCCGCAGTGAGTAATGCAATCAACCAAGACTTCATCATTGGGAACAGACAGTATATTGATGTCGTCATCATACCTTGCTACAAGTTTCCCAAGTGACGTGTTTTCAAGTGGAGTATACTTGCTTTGTTTCGGATTATAGTAGAAACTTTTGGAACAGGAATGTCATGTTCTTTACAACGTTTTGTAAATCCCGACAAAATAACATCGTCTTTTTTATTGTAGATGAGTTCCAAGGAATTTTCCAAAAGTCGCAAATTTCTGTAAGTATCGATGAATGGAATGATGATTTTATCGGCGACAAGTATAGCCATTTCAGAAAGAGGATTCATCATTGAGCCACCATCGATAAACATAATGCCCTCTTTTTGTTTAGGCAGTTTTCTCAGGAGCCTCCTACTTTTAAATCCGAACTTATGATCAACATTTCTTGCGATAAGTTCTAAATTATCATTCCCCGATATTAAGTAAATATTTGCAGGGAACGCTCTATTGAAAGATGCCACTTGAGTGAAGTATTTTAAAGATGATGTATCTTTGTTTGATACCAAATCTATTAGCAAATCACTAATGGTATTTTTAGTTTCAATACAAGTTTCTAGGTTTTCTTCAGAACCTAAAAGCCTTTTTGATAAGTCGCAATTTTGGGAGGCATCGACAACAAAAACATCTTTATGAGTTTTTGCATACTCCATCGCAAGCAACTGCGTTATTGTACTTACGCCATTTTTAGCATTCTTATTCCAGATTGTATATATTTTCATTTTATTCCTTATTTGTGAAAAATTTTGTTTAGCATTTTTGTTACCTTTTGAATTACAAACAATCCGCACACAATTGGACCTGTTCGCAGTTGAGCAATGCGGTCGATGTAGATTTGGGCAATTGGCAAAACGATTTTAGGGCATTCAGATTTTACAGTTCGTTCGTACAACAAAAAGTCTTCATAGCATTTTGCATTCGCGATAAGCTGATGAAATTTGCAGTGTACCTCTTGCGAAACTGCAAGGCGAGTTGTTGTGTGTCCGACTGAATTAGGCAGTGGAAACAGATTCCTATCAAAAATATGATGCTTGGGTGGGTTTGTTAAACCAACGGCACTTGCACCACAAAAAACAGTGTCATCGTACAATGACACTGGCGTTCGGGTCAACAGAGCTGAAGCCTTGATATAATCGCCAAATGGATTATATGTGTTCTTTGATTTTATGTTTTTTAAGTATTTTTTGACATCCATACTTTTTAGTTTTCTAAGGTTAAAATTTATCATTAGGGGATTTGAACGTTTAGCTCTTTGGCGATTTCAGCGACAAGTTCAGGTGGACAATAACGCTTTAGAAATTTACGCCTGTAATATTTTGGATATTCTGCTGACAATAGTATGTAAGCAATTGCAGCCTCACCGATAGTTCTATACCTTTGCAAGTTTTCAGGGATGTGGCGGAATTCTATTGTTACACCAAGCACATCAAACGTAATATCCGGACCTGATGAGCCATAAATAAATCTACATGGAACCTGCGATTCAAAACCAACGTAATTTAAAGCGTGGTACTTCTCGGGTAACATAACCCAACCGTTTTGGCGAGCAATCGCATAAGCAATGCTACTGGCTGCCGGTGGTATTGGAGCATCGATGAATTCAGATTTGGTGAAGACGACAAAAATATTTGGTGATACTTCGGCGACCTTTTCTTCTTGCATGAGCTCATTTAGAGCTCTGCGTAAAGTTGCATTATCCGCAAGGTTATTAAAATCGCTGAAAGTACAAGCTCTGCCGTAATCTTTGCGATGTAGTTTTTTTATGATTTTGTTTTTTAATTTATCCATAACTTTAGTTATTACAGGATAAAATTTACCCACAAAAAAAGCCCTGCCGAAGCAGAGCTATAAGTGTTAATAACAAAATCTAATAAGACTTAGTAAGTGTTAAAGGCAGATTCGTAAATGTGTTGTTCGGTTTTTGAAATCTTATAATTGTCAGCAAAATCATTCCAACATTCTGCAATCGTTTTTTTGAAGTCTTTTATTATTTCTTTGGCGTCGCGTTTCGATACCTTAAAATAAGGTGCAACTTCTAATGCCAAATTTAAATCTAAAGAATTGTCATCTTCTGTTATGTTCAAACTTAAACCAGTTGCATCTGGATTAGGAGTAATGTCGTAAACAGGTGAAAGCCTCCAACAATGTCCATCCCAAATAAAGCCATGATTACGCAAGTGGTCATCAGAATTTCCAATACATATATTAAACACAATTCTAGTCCACAACTCTCGTAAATCGGATGGTGCTCCAAAGCGAGAGATAAATTCAGCAAGCTCAAGATAGCTTGCACCATCACTTGCATTTGCTCCATCGGAATATCCCAACAAGGTCATAGCAGATGCGAAATGAATACGCTTATTGTTTTCTCTATCGAAACGCTTTGTTAAAAATGTATGACGTTTTGATGCAAATTTTTTTAACTCAACTTTAGGAACATTAAGCCTTAAGGTTTTCGCTAAATCGTTTGCGACCATTTCCCATGCCTCTACGTCGGAAGAGTCATTTTTGCTTGGGAATTTTGCAATCCATAAAGAGCCATCAGGTGCAACTACATTTGCTTTTGGACGAGCTCCACCTAACGATGAACCTGGAGCAAGCAACAGATTAAGCCACTTCAATCTATCGTCATCAGAAGCACCATTTTCTTCATCTTCTATTTTTAGAGATGCACTTTGAAGTTCCCTTAATGATGCCATCGGTGGTGCAGATAGTTTTTTATCGTCATTTAAAAAATTACCTTTGGGATCTGTTTTAAAACGCAATGCACCAATGCGTAGTTCATCGAAAACTCCAAGTAGGTAATCAGATTCGAGAAGTGTTTTCTTTTTTCGATTTTCAATTTTTGCAGAAAGGGCTTCTCGACGATTCATCAAAACTCTTCCCCAACGGTCTGGAGCAGAATCTGTAAAAATGCCAAAGTTTGGTTTATCATCTGCATTGAAATGCCTACCTTCAAAAAGATTCAACTGAGGGTCAATTGCAAACCGAGAACTATTCTTTAACCAATCCTTCGAGTATTCAAACGAAAAAATTTCTTTCCCCCTCACAACAGTAGAATTGAGTATGCCCAAGAAAAGAGGTTCGTTTAAATCTCTTGTATCGGCATAAACGTAAATGTGCTTTTCAGTACTCATTATTTCTTTTTGGGAGCTCGCTTTGGAGTGAGAAGTTCAGCATCTTGAAGTTTTCTTCCAAGAATGTCATCTTTGGCAAGTAGAAGGAAATCATTTTCCAAACCTAAAACAAAAAGCACTTGCAAATAACTTCCCATCGAAACCGTTGGAGTACCTTTTTCAATCAGAAGCAAAGTTGAACGCGATATTCCTGCACGTTCGGCAAGAGATACTGTTCCAAGCTTGCGACGCAACCTTGCAAGTTTTATCTGCTCGCCAACTTGCTTTATAAGACGATTTAGCCGAGGAAAATATACTTTGCGTTCTTTCATAATGCTTTATAAAACATACATATAATCGCAAAAACATCTAATTAGTCAATCATTATTTTATAGAATTAAAAGGTTTAAGCTATAAATCTAAAATAAATACAAAACAATAATGTTTGAGAAAGGTGAGGGAACGCGAAAAATTTGCCTTTAAAGGCGACAAGCTTGCTTGTCTAAGCTTATTACGTATTGACAATCAAAAAGCCTAATAAATGCCTTAAAAACGTTTTTAGATGTATTGAAGAGCGTCGATGCCCTTCATGTAAATAGACAAGTTAAGATGTTGAAGCTTGTATGTAAATAAATGTCGCAACAGATAGACTACAATAATATCATAGAGTGATTCGAACAACCTTATAACTGTTGCGTTATAGTATCCTTTTATCTGCTATCGTCGATTTTCTTGTACATAGAATTGCTATAATTATTGTTCGCATTAGTGTTGGCATATTATAAACTTTATCGTGCGTAGTTGGTGTTCATGCAACTATTACTTCTTGTTCTTTGTATGTCATAGTCAGTTATACATACGTACATGACTTTGAAGGATTACAACAACATTACACTTTAGCACAACTTACTTTTAAGCTACAGATGTTGTGTGTATACACAAGCTCCAACATTAGTATGCTTAGTGGTGAATCGTTTGTATAATTTTCAATTGATGTTGTGTGTAGCAATTGATGTACTACATGATGACATTAGCCATCTCATAACATGTACATATTGCTATTGCAACCATGATGACTACAGTAGTGCGTTCTCTGTAAACTACTATTAACAATTTAGTATAACATACTCGTACTACTTATGTGTACATTCGTTATACTTTTTGTGTAACTTTACTATGCATCGTACTATAACTTTTTAGATGCACTACAACATTTATACTACATCGACTTAATTGCATCGCTTACTATCAACTCATAGAAACTACACGTGTCGCATGTATCAATTTTTTATTAAAGTTAAAGAGTGTTATGTACTCAAATTTTGGTGGAAGTGCGTAGCAATTTTTATTCGTTTGCGTAGCAAACTCTCTTCAAAAATGCGTAGCATTTTGTCACCACGAAGCGTAAGCGGAGTTGGGGCAAGTAGACACCCGTTAGGGTGTCTATCTTGCAAAGGGAGTATGGATCCAAAAACGAAAATTTTTGCTCAAAATCCCAGACTCTGCATACAAGATAGACACGTTAACGGACCTCGCGAAAAACGTCCCAGACTCTGCATGCAAGATAGACGCCTTAACGGACCTTTTGGCGAAAATCGGGCATTTTTATGCATTTTTTGCACCTTCAAAAAATGGGTGTTTTTCATGGCCCGGATCCTTCATACAAGATAGACACGTTAACGGACCTCCCAAAAAACGTCCCAGACTCTGTATACAAGATAGACACGTTAACGGACCTTTTGAAATTTTTGCGTTTGGAGACCCGTTAGGGTGTCTACAAGATAGACACGTTAACGGACCTCCCGAAAAACGTCCCAGACTCTGCATACAAGATAGACACGTTAACGGACCTCTTGGTAAGGGATACAAAAAATGGTTTCCATGCTATGAAACCATTTTTGTATAGTAGATGTTATAGTAATGACTTTTTACTAAACGGCTGCTATGTCATGTACTAGTGAATGTAGTACATTCTTGCATGCAATTACTACGTTCTTTGTGTAGTTGTACTTGGTGCAATTAGATGATACATTGTGTGTGCATGCATACTTGTATGTGTCGAAGAAAAATGTGAAAGACGATGTCAACATGTGTGTAATTTTCGATCTTATTTTCTAGATTTTTTACTGCAAAATGGAAAACAAAAAATGCATGTCGAGTTCTATTTTGGCTCATCAATGTTTTTAAAAAAAATGAAAGCAAACTGACCGAAAGTTAAAGATGTTAGTTCAAAATTTTTTCACTTTCCACGACCTTTTTGTAGAAGAAAATTACCAACAAAGTTGAACGTAATTCAGAAAAATGTTTTCAACTTTTCTGAAAAATTTTCTACAAAAATTTCTTCATCGAAGAGAAAATAGCGATTACTTTTTTTCAAATCCCAACCACAAAACCCTTCTCAAATTTTTGAAATTCTTCGATCTAACATGCCCAACTACGATACAATAAATTCTACATTATTGTGTCAATAAACGTGAAACTTTTAACTCAACTTTTGAAGAATCACCAACAATACATTGTTAACCTTTAAGAGATTTTTTTGCGAAATCGCTAAATACTTTTGCGATAAAATTACTACGATTTCTGTTATCGGCTTTTGCCATTTTATCTATCACACAAAGTAAATTCTTAGGTAAGGATATGGAAATTTGGATAATTTTTATAGAGTTTGTTTTCGTTGTTCTTGCCATAAATTTTATACCTCCATAACATTATCTGTCCACAATTCACATTGAGTCATTACAACTTGAACAGCATCTTCCATTCCTTCTGGAGGGTAGTCATATTTTTTTAGAAGACGTTTAATCATCATGCGCATTTTAGCTCGTGCAGAAGCCTTCTTTTGCCAATCGATAGTTTTGTTCTTGCGTAATGCGTCAGCTAATTCTTTTGTGATAGCAATCAGTTGAGAATTTTCGTAAAAATCTTTTACAGCTTGAGGTTTTGTGAGTGCATCGTAAAACGCAAGTTCCTCTGCACTTAAACCAAGTTCTTGACCTTCTTTTTGAGCTACGGCAATTTGTCTTGCGAGTTTCAACAGTTCTTCTATTACCTGTTCATTAGTCAACATCCCATTGAGATAACGGTTCATTGCCTCTTGTATAATCTCGCTAAATTTTTCAGACTTTACTACGTTTGTGCGACGATAAATTGATACTTGTTCAGCTATAAGCTTCTTTAATAATTCGACAGCCAAGTTCTTTTCTTTCATCTTAGAAATTTCTTCCAAGAACTTAGAATCGAACAAAGAAAATTCTTCTTTAACATCTGAGAATAGGTTAATAACGCCATCGCTTTTGATACTCTGTTTTAGGAGTTCATTTATTCTTGCGTTCATTTCTGGTAACGAAATTTTCTTTCCAATACCAGTACTTGTTAGGCGAAGAGTAAGAACGCGTACAGCTTCCATAAAGGCTGCCTCGATACGCAGTTCTTCTTCAACTAACGACGAGCAAAGCGAGAGTGCTTGATGTAAAAGAAGAGCCTCTTTTATGAAGATATCCTTATCTGCTTCTTTTTCTCTTGCGATAATAAAGTTAACAGCTCCACTTATGATTTTTGATCTTTCAAGATTTGTACCTTTTGCAAAATTGCTGTAGTCGTAACCATGCAACATGTCGCGACAAATACTTAATTTTTCCAAGAATTTTGGATAAGCTACTTTGTTTACATCAGTATCACCATAGTTCTTTCTATC
>JAGAOA010000087.1 GCA_017623955.1 Opitutales bacterium | reverse complement strand
ATCTCCAAAGAGCTGTGTAAGTGTACGTACATATGGCGTTTCACCACAACCTGCACAACTGCCAGAGAATTCAAACAATGGTTGACGGAACTGAACATCTTTAACTGTTGTACCCAACGACAATCTGTCTGGATTTGGAATGTCGAGGAAGAACTTGAAGTTTTTCTTTTCAGTTTCGCGAATTGGCTCTTGTGCAACCATCATCAAGGCTTTTACGCCTTCTTCTGTTCTGCTCTTTGCAGGACATACAGAAGCACACAATCCGCAACCTGTACAATCTTCTGGTGCAATCTGAATTGTATACGAGTAATTTGCATACTTTTCCTTATCCTTTGGCATTGGACGGAATGCTGTTTTCTTGAAACCTTCTGGAGCATTTTCCAATTCTGAATTTGGATAGAACTTTGCACGAATTGCAGCATGTGGACAGATTGTAGCACACTTTGTACATTGAATACACAAGTCTGGATTCCACGATGGGACTTCGATTGCAATATTGCGTTTTTCCCACTGTGTTGTAGATGCAGGCCATGTACCATCAACTGGGAATGCTGAAACTGGGAGTTTATCGCCCTCTTCACGCATCATCACTGCTGTTACACGTTTTACAAAGTCAGGAGCTTCTTCTGGAACTGCTGGTGCAAAACCTTCTGCTGCTGTTGCTGTTGCTGGAACTTCAACCTTCTCAAGATTTGCAACAGAAGCATCGATTGCTGCAAAGTTCATTTCAACAACCTTTGGACCCTTCTTACCGTATGTCTTTTCGGCGGCTGCTTTAATTTTTGCAATAGCTTCATCTTTTGGTAGAACCCCAGAAATTGCAAAGTAACAAGTTTGCATTATAGTGTTAATTCTACCACCCATACCTATCGACTTTGCTACCTTGTAAGCATCAATTACATAGAATTGCAACTGCTTGTCGATAATAGTTTGTTGAACATCTTTATTAAGGTGATTCCAAACTGTTTTTGCGTCGTAAATCGAGTTGAGGAGGAATACTGCTCCCTTGTCTGCACAACCGAGAACATTGTATTTTTCCATAAATGAGAATTGGTGACAACCTACAAATTGTGCATTGTTAACCAAGTATGGAGCCTTGATTGGATTTGCACCAAAACGCAAGTGTGAAACTGTCAAACCACCACTCTTCTTTGAGTCGTAAACAAAGTATGCTTGTGCATAATTTGGTGTTTCGTTACCAATAATTTTAATTGTATTCTTATTAGCACCAACTGTACCATCAGCACCCAAACCAAAGAATACTGCACTCAAAACGCCATTATCTTCGAGTTTAAATGATTCATCGTATGTAATTGAATTATTAGATACGTCGTCATTAATACCAACTGAGAAGTGGTTCTTTGGCTTATCTGCCGACATGTTGTCGAACACACCCTTTGCCATTGCTGGTGTGAAGTCTTTTGAACCAAGAGCATAACGACCACCGATAATAACTGGATCAAAGTCGCGAGCAACCAAGCCTTCATTGCGTGCTTCTGTTACTGATGCAACAACTTCTTGATAGAGTGGTTCACCCATTGCGCCAAGTTCCTTAGTTCTGTCGAGAACTGTAATTGTCTTCACGCTTTGTGGGATTGCATCGATAAACATCTTTACGCTGAATGGACGATACATTCTTACCTTGAGTACGCCATATTTCTTACCTTGAGCATTCAATGCCTTAACAACTTCTTCAACTGTTTCAGCACCACTACCCATAAGCACAATAATTTCTTCAGCATCTTCTGCACCGAAATATTCGTATGGCTTATATGTTCTACCTGTGAGCTTGCCGAGTTTTTCCATTTGCTCAGCAAAAATTTCTGCACACTTTGTATAGTATGGATTACGTGCTTCCCACGATTGGAAGTAAACGTCGGTATTTTGTGCTGTACCTCTGATAAATGGTTTTTCTGTTGTCAACGAACGATCACGGATTTCCAAAATCTTTTCATAAGGGAGCATTTCCTTTACGATATCATCAGAAATCATTTCGTATGTGTTGATTTCGTGCGATGTTCTGAAACCATCAAAGAAGTGCAATACTGGAACACGAGAAATCAATGTTGTAGCGTGCGAAATAAGAGCCATATCGTGAGCTTCTTGAGCACTATTTGAACACAACATTGCAAATCCTGTTTGACGACATGCCATAACGTCGGTATGATCTCCAAAGATTGACAAACCATGATGAGCCAACGCACGAGCACTAACATGCATTACAAAACTTGTAAGCTCTCCAGCAATCTTATACATATTTGGAACCATCAACAACAAACCTTGCGATGCCGTAAATGTAGTCATCAAAGTACCGGTCTGCAATGCACCATGAACTGCACCTGCAACGCCACATTCACTCTGTAACTGGCTAATAGATGGAGTAAAACCCCAAATGTTCTTTTTGCCTTTTACTGCCCATTCTTCACAAGATTCCGCCATTGGCGAAGATGGTGTGATTGGGTAGATAGCAATAGTTTCACTTGCTCGAAAGGCAATTGATGCTACTGCTTCATTACCATCCGTAATTACACTATTTTTACTTTTCATTTTTTTATATTTAGATGTTTTTTATAAGGGTCTAAAAAAATATATACATCGACTAGTATCGCCATTAAATCAAAAACGTCAACCTAAAAACACACATATTATGAAAGCTAAATTCTATGATAAATTTTACTCTTTTTTTAACTGTTATTTATATAGACAAGTTTTTATAAAAAATGTTGAAATATTGATACAAAATGTCATTGTTAGGGGGTAATTATGATAGACGTAAAGTTTTTAAGAGAAAATCCAGAAAAAGTAAAACAACTTGTAGCTCTCAAAAAATTTGATTGCGACATCGATTCTATTTTGGCTTTCGATGCTGAACGTAGAGCTGCCGTAACTGCATTTGAAGACGCAAGAGCTGCCCAAAATGCGGCAAGTAAAGCTATGGCTGAACTTCCCAAAGGGTCTCCTGAGTTTATCGAAAAAGTTAAGGAAATGAAAGCTGTTTCGGCTAAAGTAAAAGAGTTGCAAGTTGCCTCTGACGAAGCTGAAAAGAAGTGGAAGCAAATGCTTCTTTCAATCCCCAATATGCCTGATGTATCTGTTCCAGTAGGTAAAAATGAAACAGACAACGTAACTGTATACACTTGGGGCAACATAGATTCGATAAAAAATGCAAAACCACACTGGGATTTACCTTTCTTTGAAGAAACTCTCGATTTTAAACGAGGTGTTAAGGTTACCGGTGCGGGATTCCCATTCTATGTTGGAGATATGGCTCGCTTGGTACGCTCGTTGTTGGCTCTATTCCTTGATGAAGCTCGCAAAAATGGATATAGAGAATTGATGTGTCCTATAATGGTAAATGCTGCAAGTGCCACTGCAACAGGTCAATTACCAGACAAAGAAGGACAAATGTACCACGATGCTCAAGATGACTTCTATATGATCCCTACCGCAGAAGTACCCATTACAAATTTCTTCCGCGATGAGACTTTTGAAGAATCGCAACTGCCCGTATACGCTTGTGGATACACTCCATGTTTCCGCCGTGAAGCTGGTAGCTGGGGTAAAGATGTTCGCGGATTAAATCGCTTACATCAATTCGATAAAGTAGAACTAGTTAAATGGGTTCATCCTGATAACGGTTTCGATGAACTTGAGAAACTACGAAAAGATGCAGAAGGTATTTTACAGAAATTAGGATTGCCATACAGAGTATTATCAATCTGCACTGGCGATATTGGATTCCCACACGCAAAACAATACGACCTTGAAGTTTGGGCAGCAGGACAACAAAAATGGCTAGAAGTATCTTCATGCTCATGCTTTACAGACTTCCAAGCTCGTCGTGCAAATATCCGATTCCGCCCATCTGATGGAGGTAAACCACGCCACGTTTATACGCTCAACGGCTCTGGATTGGCTATTCCTCGCGTACTTGCGGCTATCCTAGAAAACAACATCCGCGATGACGGCAAAGTTGTTGTGCCTGAAGTGCTAAAATATTGGTACGGTGATGATACTATCGGTTAATTAATTTATTTTATACAATGTTTGAAGGTCTTACAGAAAATCTTTCAAAGGCTCTGCGTAATCTGCGCGGACTTGGAAAACTCTCAGAAGAAAATATGGCTGAAGCTCTTGCGGAAGTCCGCAAAGCATTGCTTTCAGCCGATGTCCATTTCAAAGTTGCACGCGAATTCACAGAACGTGTCAAAGAACAGTGCGTAGGACAAGAGGTTATAAAATCTGTTACACCAGGACAACAAATTGTAAAAATTATCCATGACGAACTCGTCAAACTTCTAGGCGAAGGTCAAAACGAACTATCGCCAATAAGACCACTAAAAATAATGATGGTCGGCTTACACGGCTCTGGCAAAACAACAACTTCTGCAAAGCTAGCTGTATTGTTGAAAAAACAAGGGTTGACTCCAGCCCTCATAGCTTGTGATATTTATCGCCCTGCTGCCATCGACCAACTTGAAACACTTGCAAAACTAGCACAAGTTCAAGTTTATTCAGATAGAAATGAAAAAAACGTTCCAGCTTTGGCCAAACGTTTACAACAAAAAGCTATTGAAAACGGTGCAAATGTTATAATTTTTGATACAGCAGGCAGACTTCAAATAGATGAACCGTTAATCGAAGAAATCAAAAAAATTAGAGAAGACGTTAATCCCGCAGAAGTGTTATTGATTGCCGATTCTGCATTAGGTCAAGAAGCTGTCAATGTTGCAAAAGCTTTCAACGAAGCTGTATCGTTGACTGGTGTAGTTCTAACAAAGCTCGATGGAGACGCTAGAGGCGGTGCTGCCGTTTCTATAAAATCGGTATCGGGCGCTCCTATTAAATTTGCTGGGATTGGAGAAAAAATTACAGATTTAGAAATATTCCACGCCGATAGAATGACTCAGCGTATTCTAGGTATGGGTGATGTAGTTTCGCTCGTTGAAAAAGCACAAGAAAATATCGACCTAGAAGAAGCGGAGAAAATGGCAGAAAAACTCCGCAAAGCAGAATTTGACCTAGAAGACTTCCTCGCTCAAATGAAGCAAATTAAAAAACTAGGCTCTATGAGTAGTATTGTAAAAATGCTACCAGGAATGAGCGGTATAAATATAGGAGAAAAAGAAGAAAGAAAAATGCGTCAAACTGAAGCTATAATTCTTTCTATGACACCTAAAGAACGCAGAAATCCTGCAATTTTGAATGCCAGACGCCGTTTACGCATTGCTAATGGCTCTGGAACTCAAGTGCGTGACGTTAATGCACTTCTGAAACAATTTGAGGGTATGCGTAAGATGATGAAAATGCTCAAAGGCGACAAGGGAAAAAGACGCATGATGGGTATGATGAATTCAATGCGAGGTAAACTCCCATTTTAATTAATTCTATTATCTCAACGACTAGTTTTTATTGAAAATTTAGATTAAACGATTAAATTATAGAACTATGAAACATAAATTTATATTAGTTTTAATTGGAATAACGATTCTGCTTATTTCGGGATGCAATACAACAATAACAAATGATTCTTGTAAAAATTCAAAATGCAAAGGATATGTAACAGTTAGCAAGAAAAATCCCCGCTACTTTGAATTGACAACAGGCGAACCATACATACCTTGCGGGATGAATATTTGTTTTCCAAGATTCTTAACCGATGAAAAAGAAGTTTTAGCTGACTATGAAAATAAGTTTAAAATGATGTCGGAGAGCGGAGGAAACTACGCTCGCATTTGGTTGTCGGCTCCATTCTGGGAAATAGAAGATTCAAAACAAGGAGAATACAATCCCAAAAAACTAGCTAGAATAGACAAACTTTTTGACTTAGCTGATAAATATGGAATCAGACTAAAACTTTGTTTTGAAAATTTCATTTTCTTAAAAGAAAGAGAAAAAGTGTTTACATTCAGTAGTGCGCCACCATTCGACAAACAACAATATCTCTCCTCAAACGGAGGGTCGTTTAAAAACACAAAGGAATTTTTCACAACACAAAAAGGCAAGGATGTGTTCTTAGCACGTTGTAAAGTATTTGCAGATAGATATAAAAATCGCACTTGTGTATTCGGCTGGGAATTATGGAATGAATCGTGGTGCATTCAATGCGAATGGAATATGAGTGAACGTTTGAACATTCTAAGAAAATGGCACGCAGAAATGTTACCTGAAGTAAAGAAACTATTTCCAAATCATCTGGTTATGATTTCTATGCCTAGCTTTGACAAGTACAGAACTCGCTCTACTTACGCCCATATCATTCCAGACAAAAACTATGACGTTGTACAAATTCACAACTATTTGAATGAAGGGAATGCACTACCAATCTGTAAAGGTCCAACAGATATAATGTGTGCCGACGCTATCAATGAACTGAGAAAAATAGCACCAGACAAACCTTTACTTTTAGCAGAAGTTGGTGCAGCAGAACCAAATCATGTTGGCGGACCATCGCGATATTATAAAGTTGATACGGCTGGAATATTTCACACCGATCAAATGTTAACACCTTTCTTTTGTGGAGCAGCGGGGAACGGTATGAGTTGGCACTGGGAGTACTACATAACAAAGCATAATCTTTGGAAGTCATTTGCTAGATTTAGTAAAGCGATAGAAGGAATAAATCCCATAGAAGAAGATTTTAAACCATACTATTTTGAAACCGCAAATCTACGTGTATATGTAGTAATAGGCAATAAAACTGTACTAGCATATTGTCGCGATAAAAATAATTGGTGGGGAACAGAATTGCGAGACAAGCAACAACCTAAAAAGCTTGAAGGCGAATTAGTAAACCTTTTTGAAATGGGGGGATATGGTGCTAAAAAAGCATCAGTATTCCACCCGTACGAATTGAAATGGCAAAATGTTGAAATAAACAAACACACAATTCAACTTCCTTCATTCTTACGAAGTATTGTTATAAAACTTGAAAAATAGATAAACAAAACAGTGGTTGAAAAAAATCAACCACTGTTTTTATTTTGGAAAAAGCAATACAATGATACGTTAAACTTCAGAATCCTTTGTGTAGTCAATACCTTCAACTCCAAAACCAAAAAGCTTTAAAAATTCAGATTTATAACCAGCAAAATCTGTAAGTTCATTTAGATTTGGGGTTGTAACTTTTTCCCACAAATGAAAGACTTCTCGTTGAACATCATCACGAAGTTCTAAGTCATCTATGCGAGCTCTTCCTTCTTCATCAAAGTCAATACAATTTCCATTGTACATCTGTTGAGTGAATAAACGAGCAATCTGCATAATACAATTTTCATGAAGACCTTTTGCTTTCATCACTTTATACAAAATGGAAACATACAGTGGAACAACTGGAATTGCACTACTAGCTTGAGTTACTAAAGCTTTATTTATTGATACAAAGGCTTTGCCCCTATGAAGTTTTAATGTACCATCAATTCTTTCGGCAGCAGCTTCCAAATCTTTCTTGGCTTCGCCAATAGTTCCGTCGCGATATATGGGATATGTCAACTTAGGACCGATGTAAGAATAAGCTACAGAAGTACAACCTTCGGCAATAACATTAGCCTTGTCTAAAGCATCAATCCAAAGTTCCCAATCTTCGCCACCCATAGTCTTGATGGTATCATAAACTTCTTGCTCGTTTGCAGAAGGAACAGTTACATTTATAACTTCCCCTTTATCGGTATCTAAACTCTTATCTACACGTTCATCGCCTATTGTCTTTAGGACACTCTTGTAAACCTGCCCCGTCTTGGGATCAGTTCTGCGAGGTGATGCCAAAGAATAAACAATCAAATCAACCTTACCCAATGGACTATTCTTGATAGCTTCGATTGCTTGTTGTTTTATATCATCACTAAATGCATCGCCATTGATATTTGCTACATAAAGGCCTTCAGCTTGAGCTTTTTGTGTGAAAGCTTTTGTATTATACCAACCTGCACTTCCAGGACGTTCACGAACAGAATCTCCTGCACGTTCATAAAACACCCCTACAGTAGATGCTCCACAACCAAAAGCAGCACAAATTCTACTTGCCAAACCATAACCCGTTGAAGAACCAATAATCAAAGCCGATTTACAGCCATCTTTTATTGTACCTAAGCTTTTTACATAATCTATTTGTTCATCAACATTCTTGGCACAACCTTCAGGATGTGCAGTTACACACAAAAAACCTTTTACCTTGGGTTCAATAATCATAATTAGTTAATTCTATTTTGCATATATTCAATTAAAGCTTTTAAGAAGTCGCAATTTTCGCTCAACTTCTGACAATCTGCAATAGCTTTATTGGTTAGTTCTGCAGCAATTTCACGCGAACGTTCAATTCCATAAAGCGAAACATAGGTCATTTTCTCATTGGCAGCATCAAGACCTGTTGTCTTACCCATAGTTGCATCATCGCTCGTTACGTCAAGAATATCATCTATAACTTGGAAAGCCAAACCTATATTCTTTCCAATTTCTCTTGCTACTTCTAACTTATCTTCTGTGTAATTTCCAGCAAGACGTATTCCCATTGTTACGGCGGCAGTAATAAGAGCAGCTGTCTTGTTATGGTGAATAAAGTTTAGCTTATCTGGAGTCATCTTACCATTGCGTTCGCCTTCAATATCTTCAACTTGACCATATATCATCTTCTCGCCATTGTAAGACAAATCTAAAATCAAACCAGATGCAACACTAGGATAAGCCTTATATTCATTTGCGAGTATGTACATAGAATATGTCAACAGAGAGTCTCCAGCTAAGAGCGCCATAGTTTCATCAAACTGTTTATGACACGTTGGCTTTCCTCTGCGAAGATCGGAATTATCCATACAAGGAAGGTCGTCATGAATGAGAGAATATGTATGCAAACATTCTATTGCCACACATGCTGGCATTGGATCAATTTCAGATGGGAACATTTCATGGGCAGCCAAAAGCAACATTGGACGAATACGTTTGCCACCAGCTTCCATACTATAACGCATAGCTTCGTGAATTACAGAAGGGCGTGTATCTGCCGGTGGTAGATATTTATTAATTGCTTCTTCTACCTTGAGTCTTTTCGACTCAAACTCTTTCTTGAATTGCTCTTTTGTCATAATACATCAATTTTTGCAAGCACACTCGAACTGTCAATATAAAATTTGACGTTTAATATTTAAAAAAAAATTACAAAATCTCCCACAAATACAGTGATGCAACCGTTGCATAAGGAGAATAAAGTTTTTTATATACGTTTATATCTGCATTGGGATGAAGTTTATAAAAACCACGTTTAATACCAAAGTCTTTTGTACTAAAAACATCTAGACGAGATAAGCCAAAAATCAGCAACATTTCAACAGTCCACGAACCTATACCTTTAAAACGTAAAAGTTGTTTTTCTATTTCGTTATCTGGCAAACTTGACAGTATTGTAAAATCTAAATCTCCTCTAACGACAGCCTCAGCTACGGAAAAAATACACTGTGCTTTACGTTGAGACAAGCCACAAGAACAAACAGAATCTAAACTTATCGACAACACATTTTCGGCTGTTATGGTATGCAACATTTCCGTTAATTTACAAAACACATTTTCGGCTACTTTTAATGATATCTGTTGTTGAACGATACAAGATACAATACACTCAAAAGCAGATGAATACAAAACTCGCTTAGGTTTGGGACGTGTTGAAATAACATCAGCCAAAGCCTTATCGACTCTTGATAGATGAACTAAAGACTCTTTGCTTATGGGAAAATATCGCATTATAATTCTATGCGTTTTGAACGCAACAAGGCAATTTCAGCACAATATCCATCAAGTTCATTGGGAGTTTCAAGATAAAATGGTAAATTATATAATTTTGGATGATTTATAACACGAACTAAGGCTTCTATACCTATTGTACCTTTACCAATACACTCATGTCTATCTTTATTTGATGCAAAGGGCATCATACTATCATTTAGATGAATTGCTTTTAATTTAGAAAGCCCCACAACTCTATCAAAATCTTCTATTACTGCGTCTAAATTATTTACAATATCATAACCAGCTGAGTACAAATGACAGGTATCTAGACACACACCAATGCGAGTACCCCATTTTGTAGAGGCAATTATATCTGCAAGCTCTTGAAAACTACGCCCCATTTCGCTCCCCTTACCAGACATTCCTTCTAAAAGAACCGTTGTTTGCATATCATCAAAAATTACCTCGTCTAACGTTTTGGCAATCTTTTCAATTCCCACTTCAACGCCTTGCTTTACATGGCTCCCAGGATGAAAAACATATAAAGAATTTGGAATTAACTGTTGGCGTTGCAAATCTTCGTGCATAGATGTAATAGCCCACTTTCGTAAATCATCATCTGCCGCACACGGATTGTAAACGTATGGTGCATGAACTAAGAATGGCGCAAAATTATTTTCGCTACAAAGCTCTAACATCTTTTGAGCATCGTCTGAATTAAAATCTTTCATTGCCCCACCACGAGGATTTCTACTAAAGTATTGAATTGCATTGGCACCGATACTAACAGCATCTTTTGCCATCTGAAAATATCCCTTAGAAAATGAAATATGACACCCTAAATACATATGACTATTCAGACTGAACTTGTTCGCTATATCTAATTTCGTCTAAATTTCTAAAAAGTAAATATTTATCTAGACCATAACCAAACACGAATTTATTTGGAATATCGAAACCGATAAAATCTGGTAATCTAACCTTTGTATCGACATCTAATTTACGCAAAAGAACACACGTTTTTACATCTTTGGCACCTGCTTCGCGCATCTTTGCTATAATTGTTTGAAGAGTCAATCCTGTCTCAAAAATATCATCGATAACAAGCACATCCTTGCCTTCAAATTCATCAAAATTTGCAGACATACAAATATTTCCAGAACTCTGCAAACCACTGCCATACGAAGATGCTCTCAACGAACGCACGTATACATCACTCTTTATCTCCCTGAGAATGTCGGCTGCAAACATCAACGCTCCCTCCGCAAGCCAAACTACCGAAATTGGTTCGTTCTTGGTACTAGCCCACTCGGTAATACATCTGCCAAGCTCCGCAACCCTAGCAGATATTTGTTCTTTAGAAAAAAGGATTTTTGTACACTCAACAATAGCCATAGCAAATATTTTCAAATTGTATAAACTTAAAAAAAAATAACAAATAGGCAAATAAAAATTGTTTTAGGTTGCAAAAAACACTCAAATTATTTTCATAAATAACATTATGAAAGAGATAATTAAGTACGTACTATTCGTGATAATAGCAACATTATCATCGTATGCAGATAAATACAAAGACGTCAAATACGTATTTTTATTCATCGGAGATGGAATGTCTTTACCTCAACGCATGGTGGCAGATGAATTTGCAAAATTAAACAAGTTACCTGCGTTAGAAATGAACAAGATGCAATTTAGTGCAATAACAACTACTCGCAGTGCAAATAAATTTATAACAGATTCTGCTGCTGCTGGCACTGCTTTTGCTTGCGGAAGTAAAACTAACAACGGATCTTTTGGGGTAGATGCAGACGGAAAAATATTGAAGTCTATGGCTGAAGTTGCAAAGTAAAATGGAAAAAAAGTTGGAATTATTACAAGCGTTACATTGAATCACGCAACTCCAGCGGCATTTTACTCACACAATTCAAGTAGAGGGAACCTTTATCAGATTGGCTTAGATTTAGTTGAATCTGAGTTCGACTTCTTTGGTGGTGGAGCAATAGCAAAGTACAAAAATAAAAAAGCTAAAGGCTACAAAGGAAGTATTCACGACATCGCACGCAAAAGCGGTTATACAATTCTAAAAAAACGCAAGGATATTGAAAATCTCAAAAAAGGAGCTGGTAAAGTTATTGCATACGCAAATACAACAGATGCTTTGCCATATTTCATTGATAAACCAAATTCTATGCGTATTTGTCATTTGCTATAAAAAGCAATAGAAGTTTTAGATAATGATGAAAAAGGATTTTTCATCATGGTAGAAGGTGGAAAAATTGACTGGGTATGTCACGCAAATGATGCCACAACATCTATCCTAGAAACTATCGACTTAGATAATGCCATTAAAGTTGCATTAAATTTCGCAAAGAAAAATCCCAAAGATACGCTAGTCGTTGTAACAGGAGACCACGAAACTGGTGGACTTACAATGGGTTTCGCTGGAACTGGTTACACTTCAAATATTCAACTCTTGACAAATCAAAAATGCTCTCAAGGTGAATTTGAAACAAAGGTTAAAACCCTCTTGAAAAAAAACAAAAACGCATCATTTGATGAACTAAAACCAATCATCACAGAATCATTTGGCTTGGTTTTTGAGAAATCAAAAGACAATGAGTCAATGTTAGTAAACGAAAATGAGTTGAAAACTCTATCTGCTGCTTGGGAGCGAGAAAAACTAAAATTATCGCCTGAAAATAAAAATGCATTGTTTAAGTATGAAAAACAAAAAAGTCCGATAGCTGTTGCCGTTGTAAAATGCTTAAATAATAAGGCTGGTCTAGCATGGACTTCATTTGCACATACTGCACTGCCCGTTATGACAACTGCAAGTGGTGTGAACGCTGAAGCATTCTCTGGAACCATTGACAATACTGATATTGGGAAACGTCTCAAAGAAATACTAGACAACTAGCAATGCAAATAAAAAAAACAAAGATTGCCGACATCTTAAGTACGACTTTATTTGCCATACTGTCGGTTGTCTTGTTTTTTGTAAATAATCCCAAAGAATCAAGCGAAGGCTCGAAAGAAATTGCAAAAGTTTTAAGTGTAGATGATTCGCAAATTCAGAAAATAGGACTTCTTTTGATGGGCTCGCAAGAATTAGAAGTCGAAGTGATTTCAGGCAAATATATTGGAAAAAAATTCAAAGCCGAAAATACTCTTCGAGCTCAGATGGATTTAGACAAAGTTTTTTCTGTGGGCGATGAAATTATTGTAGCTATACCAAAAAACTTCTCGCCACAAAAAGATATTTTAAATGCACAAGATTTCCATAGAACATCAAATGCCATTTGGTTGTTTTCACTATTCGCACTGTTATTGCTCCTATTTGCTGGATGGACTGGCGCAAAAGCTCTTCTGAGTTTTGTTTTTACGTTTATGTTCATTTGGAAAGTTGTTGTGCCAACATGTCTATCTGGTTCAAATGCAATACTTGTTTGTTTTGGTACTGTTGCTGTTCTATCGTTTGCTATAATATTTTTGGTGGGCGGATTTTCTCGCAAAGCTGTTACAGCCTTTGGTGGTGCAATGTTGGGAATTTCTGCCAGCTGTATAATGGCGTGGATATTTACAGATTACTTTTCAATAAATGGTGCAACAATGCCATTTGCACAAGCATTGTTATATTCGGGACATGAATATCTAAAGCTATCTGATTTATTTATTGGCGGAATTTTCTTATCATCTTCTGGTGCCGTTATGGACTTAGCAATGGATGTAGCTGCTGGACAAGATGAAGTATACTACAACAACAGACAAATAACTAGAACGCAACTGACAATTTCTGGCTGGAAAATAGGCAAAAGTGTAGTCGGAACAATGACAACAACATTATTACTAGCCTACTCGGGAGGTTATCTAACTCTAATTATGACATTTACCGCAGAAGGAGTTTCAACCCTAGATTTTCTAAGTAATCCTTATGTGATTTCTGAAGTAGTAAAAACTATTATAGGAAGTTTCGGCTTAGTTTTAGTTGCTCCATTTACCGCAGTATTTGGTGGTATGATTATTCCTAATAAGACGAAATGAAAGTATCAATCAAAACGATTGCAAAACTAGCTAATTGTTCAACTGCAACAGTTTCAAATGTGTTGAACAACAAGGGAATGTTTAGTAATAAAACTCGACAAAAAGTTTTAGATATTGTTCACAAACATAAGTACACATTAAATTCAGTAGGAAGAACTCTTCGCACTGGAAAATCGGAAACTATAGGTATTACATTTTATCGCCCCAATGCAGATATATTCCGCCATGAATTTTATCTGATAATGATGAGTGCACTTGAACGCACTATGGCTGAAAACAACTACGAGATAATTCTTTCTGAATACACCGATACCATGGTTGAACGTCGAGAACTTCCCCCATTTTTGAAAAAAGGGAAAGTAGATGGAATGATTGTCTTAGGCGGTTTTCCAAGCGAAACTATAAAGCTTTTCTCTTCAACGAACATCCCTGTTGTAATGTTAGATACATATTCTGAAAATGTAGATTGCATTATAACCGATAATAAAAAAGCTGTCGAAAATGTAATGCTAGAAATATCTAAATTAGGACATACACACGTTGAGTATTTTGGATTGTCTGCTCCCGATTACAATACAGATATGCGTATACAAGGCTTTTTATCGGGAATAGAAAAATACGGATTCGACAAAAGAAAATGCAAAATTCGTAGAAATTTTGCTCATATAGAATCGGTAGAACGCGAATTTCAAAAAGTTTTGGAACAAACCGACAAACCAACTGCACTAATTGCCTCAAACGACAAAGTAGCAATAGAATTGATTAACGCAGCAGTAGAAGCTGGTATTGATGTACCAAACGACCTGAGTATAGTTGGATTTGATGACATTCCTATGGCATCATTAACATCACCAAAACTAACGACTATCCGTACCGATATAATATCGATGGGACGAGAAGCGGCGCTGAGGCTTTTAACAAAAATAAAAAACCCAAACGATACAAACATTGAAAAAAAGGTACTTCTTCCTAAACTAGTAATGCGTGCCACACTCACAAAAGCTAAGAAGTAAAAAAAATGCTACAATTATTGT
>JAGAOA010000086.1 GCA_017623955.1 Opitutales bacterium | reverse complement strand
TTTCTTCTGGTGGATTATCAATATCGTGACGATGCGATGGGTATCCTGACCAATTACCAGAAGGAATCATACCTTCGCCAATATAGAAGTGTTCTGAATCAAATTTTTCATCTAAGATTACAGTAGCACGACGGAAGAAATTATCTCTACCCAATTCAAAAGAACGAGTTTGTTCTGGAGTGATGAGCGTAGGCTTTGCAGTATCTCTACTTGCTGGAGCCTCATTAACAGTAATTTCCAAATCAGTCAATGCAATCACTTCAAATGCAGTTCTGCGTGGCATATAAACACACCATGGCTTACCATCAAATGGATTTTTACGTTCGCCAACTTCAGCAAACTCAAAATTCTCTCCCTTGATAGCACATTTACCACCCATTAGTACAAGTGCGAATTCAAACTCACCTGTGTTGCCCTTATACGAAGTTCCCTTTGCCAATTTAAGCAAACCGAACTGAGTTAGATTCATATTGTATTTTCCAAGACGGAAAATATCATTAAAGCCCTGTTGTGGCTTAATTTTTATGAGTGAATTATTATCGTTCATAACAATTTCCTGTTAAAAATATTTACTTCAAAACTATTGGTTCTATATCCATTATGCGACAGAAGTCGAGCAACTCTTGACTAATATCACCATAGCAAAGCGAGTAGTGATGTTCAAAACCTTCGTAGAATGTAACATCGTGAACACGCTTATTACCAGCATCCATCTTGACCTTTAGCGGATTACCACGAACAAACATATCTGTATCGATAGCAGTTCCAGTTGCAATTAACATTCTGAATTTGCTACCATCGCGAGTTTCGCCCAAACGAGCAATTGTTACGCGACCAGGCTTAAGAGGAAATTCATTAATTACGCCCTTTGTTGGAACAGTCGAACTATTGTTGAGAACACGTTCTGCATTTGGCTTGCATAAACTACATGGAGCTGCACCACAATGCCAGAATACACTGTAATCGCAATCTTCTTCGCAGTAAATCATATCGCAGAAGAATGGGTCTTGTTGCGATATTATTTTTTCTACACGCAACATAACTGCGGCATATACATCACCTTCGCAAACTGTGATATCGCCATGATTTGTAAGGTGCCCTATTGTCGAACAAGCCAACATACCAAAGAGGTCATCTGAAATAATTTCTGGCCAGCAACGAATTGTAAATGTATCAACACCAAATTTGCTCTTCATTCCACGAACTGCGGCAAAGAATTGAGCTGATTTACGTAAATTTTCTTCGCTTGTCTTGATGCAAGTAGCATCGCTCTTAATCAATGCCAAAGCTTCTTGAACTTTATCTTCAGACATATTCTTAGCATCGTTAATAAGTTCGAGCATTGTTATAAATTTTACTTCTGCACCAATCTTATCACGCAATAACATTTCTGAGCAACATGATGTATAGAAACCTGGAACGCGACCGCCAATAGAACCAATACGCATACTTTTTACTGCATTCATCGACTTTATTACGCGAATAGCTCTCTCTATTCCTGATATAGCTTTTTCTGAACCAACATCGCCATGAACGTGGAAATATGGAACATGGAAACGCCACATAAAATGTGAATTCATATTTGCAGCACAGAAAGAGTTAGCCTTTAGACGACCACCTTCTGGATCTGGTTCTGGTTGCGACCACAAAATAACAGGAATATTCAATGTTTTTGCAAATAATGGAACAATTGTTCCTAGAGCGAACGTAGCAAAAAATGCGACAATAATATCTGGACGTTGTTGCTCAAAATCTTTGAGGATTTCGCAAGCTTGAGCTTCTGTTTCAATCATTTTATCGCCACCTACTAACTCAACACCTTCAAAGTTGCGGAACATTTCGCAAGCCTGCTCACGTTGAGCTTCCATTATTGCGTTTGTCCAATTTAGCTTTGTAAGGGGAAGAAAACCTATTTTTAGTTTCTTTTGCATTGTAATATCCTTTTTTGTTATTGGTTATTTATTGTTAGCTAAAAATTCATCTACTATTGCTCGCGAAGGAATGCCTGCCCTACCACCTAATTTACCACATTTAATTGCCGATACAGCAGCACCAAAACGTTGACATTCGTACAAATCTTGAGTTTCGAGATAACGCACAGCAAAAGATGTATGGAAGACATCGCCCGCACCAGTAGTATCAACAGGAGAAATCTTAAATGCAGGACATTCAATGTATTTGCCATTATCATACATCATAGAACCATGTTCACCCATTGTGCAACCTACAACTTTCGAGCCATATTCAGCCAATTTTATGAGAGCCTTTTTGAGATCGTTTTCGCCTGTCCATGAACGAGCAAAAGCTTCCGATGCAATTAATATATCTGCGTATGGCAGAAGTTCTGCAACTCCGTCTCGAACAGTACCTGCGTCAAAATTTACAAGAACTCCAAGTTCCTTCGCGCGCTTTGCAGCAGCTAAAGCACCTTTTGGATTGTGACCGTCCATATGTAATACCGAAGCTCCATTAAGGACATCTAAATTTACTTCATTTTCTTCTAGTTCTTCTGTATCGCCGCGAGTCCATGCAACACTGCGTTTACCTGTTGGTTCATCAACCCAACAATACGCGACAGGCGATGTTCTACCCTTGCGAACAACAATGGCATCAGTATTTACACCTTCAGCTTGAAAATCTTTCAAGATTTTCACACCAGCATCGTCATCGCCAACCGTACCAATAAATGCAGCATCCAACCCTAAACGAGCTGCAGCAACAGTAGATGTCGCAGCTGGACCGCCACCTTGAATTGTATGAGTAATAATCTTAACTTTCGAATCGATTGGAATTTCAGGCAATAACGAAATATCATCGTTGCTACAAAATCCTACACCTACATATTTAAATTTTTTCATATCAGTACAGTCTTTCTAGTAAAGTGTTACTATTGAAGTAAGTATAATTGTCTCTTGAACATATCTAGCTAATCATTTGCTTTTTCTATCTTCAACCAATTTTTATTTTTTATTTACTGGACAGTTTAGTTAATGTATGTTTTTCTACAAAAAGATATCATGAATAACCGACGTACAAATTTGTCAGATATAGCAAAAAAAGCTGGAGTTTCAAAAAGTGCAGTATCTCTAGCATTGAATGGCTCCAACGGGGTATCCGAACAAACGAGAAAGAAAGTTGAGAGAGTTGCAAAAGCAATGGGATACGAACGCAATGCTTTAGTTTCATCAATGATGTCCAGCATTAAACTTGATGGAAGTAGCAAATATTCAGAAACAATAGCACTTGTAAATGGTAATATAGATGAATTTGCCTTAACGAATCATCCAACGCTTCCGAAATATTGCCAAGGTATAAAAGAAGAAGCTTCTCGACTAGGCTATACCATAAACGAATTTTGGCTACACGATACAAATTTAAATGGCGAACAATTTGCACGTATATTACACTCTAGGGGTATAAGAGGTGGAATAATTTTGGGACATTCATTTGGAACAGTATTTCCAAAGTCGTTTGAAGAAGTCTGGCAAAATTTTTACTTTATATCTGCAGGCATAAAAACCCAACAACCCCAACTTGAAATGGTATCGGCTGACCACTATGCAATAACATATCAAGCAGTTCTCAAAGCGTTAGACATGGGTTATAAACGTCCCGCATTAGTTATTGAGGAAAACATCGATAACCTTGTCGATGGTCGTTTTGTAGCAGGGTTTCTGCGTGCTCAAATGCGTTTGACATCAAAGCAACATATCCCACCTTTTTTGAAAACCGATACACATCCTAATTACGACAAAGAACTTGAAGATTGGATAACCACTCATAAACCCGATGTGCTTTTGTATCTACTTAATACAACACGCGAAACACTTCTTTCAAAAATTCAAAAACAAAATAGGCCAATAAAACTTATTCAGCTAGAACGCAGAAGTGTATTGCAAAATTGGACAGGTATGGAACAAAACAACGATACCGTTGGTCGTATAGCTATGAGACGCCTTGCCGACATGCTTAGTCGAACATCATCAGTAGTTGGCGAAAATGCAAATCTTGTAACATTGGTACCACCCACATGGATAACCGAATAATACAACATCAAAAAAAATAATCTGATAGAAAAAACTCGACAAACGTCACCTATTCACTTGAATGTAGTTATGGCAAACGCTCATAGTAAATTAAAAGTAGAAGATTTCACCGCAGTAATAGACGGTAAAAGAGTATCGTTGTATACGTTAAAAAATAAATCTGGAATGGAAGTAACAGTTACTAATTTTGGAGCAAGAATAACAGAGTTGTTTGTGCCAGATAAAAATGGGAATTTTGCGGATGTCGTATTGGGTCGTGATACGTTAGATAAATATGTAAATTATAAGGGTGCTAGATTTTTTGGTGCCGCAGTAGGCAGAGTTGCAAATAGAATAGCAAATGCAAAATTTCAACTCAATGGGAAGGAATATAATCTGCCAAAAAATAATGGAGAAAATTCTCTACATGGCGGTGTATATGGATACGATAGAAAGGTTTGGGATGTAATATCAGTTACATCGCAAGAAATAAAATTTCGCTTAGTTTCGCCTGATGGAGATGAAGGATACCCGTCAGAACTGAGCATAGATATGACATATACCTTAACCGATATTAATGAATTTGTCATAAATTATATAGCGATATCAGATGGCGATACCCCTGTAAACCTTACAAATCATACCTTCTTCAATTTGGGTGGACACGATTCTGGTTGTATAAATCATCATATAATGACAATCTATGCATCGAAATATACGCCAGTTGATTCCGCATTAATTCCGACAGGAGAAATAGCGGATGTAGAGGGAACGCCACTAGATTTCCGAAGACCTACCGCAATAGGAGAACGCTTAAATGATCCCCATCCACAGTTAAAATTGGGGAATGGAT